>JALQTV010000143.1 GCA_023268675.1 Saprospiraceae bacterium
CCATAACGCTCTGTGAGTTGAATGGGATCTATTCCCTCATTTATCCTGTATGTACCCTCTGATAACACCATGCATAAAAATTTTAAAAGCCCAAAGATAGCAAGCTCCTTTGTCCACCAAAACATTTTTTTTGTGCATCTTCAATTAAAGTACCTTTGCCTTAGCAAAAAATGAAGTCCTTGGAGGAAAAAGCACTGATACAAGCATGCAAAAGCGGAGATGCGCAAGCCCAAAACAAGCTCTACGAAAGCTATGCCCCTGTACTTTTTGCTATTTGCAGAAGGTATTTGTCCAGATACGAAGATGCTGAAGATGTATTGGTCGAAGCTTTTTTTAAAATATTCACTCAGATTCATCAGTTCAGTTTCCTTGGAAGCTTTGAAGGGTGGATGAAAAAAATTGTTGTCAATGAGTGCCTCATGTTTTTGCGCAAGCAAATGCACATTCATGCTGATATTGAGGACCAAACCGCCCTCGCTACAGAAGAAGTGAGTCCTCATTCTACGCTGGTTGCAGGAGATATCCTTCAGCTTTTAGATAAACTTCCAACAGGATACCGAACCATATTCAATATGTATGTTGTTGAAGGCTACAAACACAGAGAAATCGCCGATTTGCTCGGGATCAGCATCAATACATCAAAATCGCAGTTGATCCTGGCGAAAAAAAGAATGCAGGAGTTGCTGGAAGAAATAAACTTTTAAATGCAAAGCATGAAAACTAACACCAACTGGGAACAATTCAAGCAAAATGCTGAGGGATTAAAGATAATGCCGAGTCATCAAGCCTGGGAAAAGTTAGAACAAAAAATGAAAGGCCAAAAGCATACCACAATTATCGGGCGACCCAAACCGCTAAACAACAAACTGGCTTTTGCTGCAAGTTTTCTATTGATTGCTCTTGCCTACCTGGGCATCAAGGGCAATTTCTTTTCAAAGCAAGTAAATTTAGCAGGGCAAATTGAAGACATAAGCCGAGAACAAGTAGTGGCAGAATCATTTATGGCAAAGGTAGAATGGTCAGCACAACATTTAGACCAACACACTCCTATCATGGAAGGCAGTGGTAGCAAAAAGCTTGTTCCGAGAACAGAATGATCAATCTGGCATCCGTGATTGCTCGATCAGGTCCATCGCCGCTTTTTCATCTTGCCAACCCAGTATCTGGGTATCCGGTAAGCCCTGATAATGTACAAACCACTCTTCCAATAGGCGCTTAACAGCGTCCTGATTGAGCAAAAAATCGCGAAAATCCTTAATTTTTGCCTGTTTGCCACGCCCCAAAGGACTGGCTATCAGAAATTTATTTTCAAGACCTCTTTCGCGAATATTTAAAACGCCGATCAGCTGAGCCTCGACAATGGTGCCTGTCGAAAGATAAGATCCAAGCACTAACACCTTCAAAGGAACGCTACCCTCCATATCATAATCATTAGTCCCGGGAATAAATCCGAAATTTGCCGGAAAGGGCAAAAAATCTAAGGCTTTTTGTTTATTCGCTTCCATTATTGGCAAAATCTTTCCGGAACTACTTTCATACTTGAACCATAGATCTGTCCCTGCCGGCATCTCAATCACTGCATGAATTCCACCCTCAGAAAAGGGCTCCAGCGTTCGAAAATCAGTTTGGCAAGATGAGCACATCAACCAAAGCACCGACAATGGCAGCCAGAATTTGTTCATAAGTTTTTTTTGTTAAAATGAAACTTCCCAATAGGGGTATGCGTCCAAGTTAAGCATCTAAGAGAAAAATTAAAAAATAATGTCATGAAAAGCATGTTCCTTTTTATACTGCCGTTCATCACCCTCTCAACCCTAAGTGCGCAATCACTTTTTAATTTGCGCGGTGTGAGAGGAGAAGGTGCAACAACCGAAAAACAGCTCGATGTCAAAGATTTTGATGCGGTAGTATTGTCAGTTAATGCTGAAGTTTTTCTTACTCAGGGCGAAACGTTTGAGGTAACTGCCAAAGGTCAAAAAAACATTTTAGAACTAATAGACACCAGGGTAATCAATGGGGAATGGAAAATAACTTTCACCGAAGAAGTCAAACGCTATGAGAAAATGGAAATCGACATCACCCTACCATCCCTAAGTGCTGCTAAACTTAGTGGTGTGGGTAAAATAAGCACCACACAAGCGTTGAGAAATTTGACCAATTTAGATCTGGCCATTAGTGGCATTGGAAATTTAGACATGGAGGTGTACGCTACGCATATTGATAGCAAAATTTCAGGGATGGGTAACATTACCCTTAGCGGAAAGGTTGAAAGTCTGGATGGACAAATTTCAGGTACAGGCAACCTGGAAGCTGACAACCTACTATCTTCCAGAGCCAAGCTTTCCGTATCGGGTATGGGTGATTGCGAAGTAAACGTGCAGCAATCCCTGGAGGTGAAAATTTCAGGAATTGGAAGTGTATCCTACAAAGGCTCTCCGGAAACAATAAGTCAAAAAATATCAGGCATGGGCAAGTTACGTGCACGATAATAAAAACGTCATTGATCCTTTTTTTTAAGCAAAAAAACTAATACTAATGAGAAAATATGTTCTTACTCTAAGTACCCAATTGTTCATGTTTACCCTTGCCTTTGGTCAGAGTTGGTTTGGCTCCGGCATCAATGGAGAGGGCCCTGTGGTTGAAAAAACGTTGAATATCAATAACTTTGATGCCGTGTCTCTTTCCATGAGTGCCAATGTTTACCTTATGCAAGGAAAAGACTTCGAGGTAAAGGTAAGTGGCCAGAAAAATATTATTGACAATCTCAAAACACAAGTGGTCGATCGCGAATGGAAAATAGGATTTGAGCAGAATGTTCGCCGATACGAAAAACTCGAAATACATATTACCATGCCTGATTTAAGAAAAGTTCATATCTCCGGTTCGGGAAATATCAGTAGCCGAAATGCATTTTCAGGGTTGGAGAATGTTTCTATTTCCATTAGTGGCTCCGGAGATATCAACATGGACCTTGAAGCTAAAAGTCTGGATTGCAGAATTTCCGGCTCAGGGGATATTAACCTTAGGGGGATGAGCGAAACACTCGAATTAAAAATTTCCGGCTCAGGGGACATTCAAGCAGAAGACCTGCGCACAAAGTCCGCAAATATAGCCGTATCAGGTTCAGGTAATTGCTCTGTGAATGCCGAGGACGAATTGGATGTCCGTATTTCGGGCTCGGGTGATGTGAAATATACCGGAAGACCCAGGGTAAATACCCGGATTTCCGGCTCAGGTAGCTTACGCTCTAATTGATGTAAAACAATATTGAAATAGCTTTTGGGATTTTTCTTCCAAAAAAATAAAGACTGCTGTATCTTGCGGCAGTCTTTGTTTTTTTAACGGAAAATTACCCACTATGCCTAAATATTTCTTTGTCCTTGCCATTATCCTTGTGACGCTGACTGCTTGTTCTAATGAACCGGATGCGGCCCAAAAAGCAGAAAAAATTGACATGGAAAAAGCCATTCTGGGAACCTGGGAAGCCGTTTCCATTCATGTACAGGTGCATAGCCCTGAGGGTGAGGAAGGAGATCTTTATGAATTTGCCATTGAAGAAAATGAGTGGCAGAATAAAATCGGAACAGAACCTATCCTTAGCTATTACGAGGCTGAAAACAACACCTTCCGATGGGTTTATCGACTGGCAGGAACAGAAGAACCTATGAGTACAACTCGGGGAAAGTGGTTCGTTCACGGAGATACACTGCGAATAGTCACAGAAACAGATACTTACGACTACCTGGTAAGCCTTAAAGATGGCCTGGCAGAATTCAAAAACATGCAGGACTGGGATGGCGATGGTGCAGTAGATGACGATTATACCGCATTGCACCGAAAAATCAGCAATTATACCCGTTGATTGCTCCCAGTGCTTATTGCCGAACCCACTTCACTTCATTGGCATAAACAGCAGTTACCTGTTTTTTTTCATTCCAGGAAAACCGGAAAAACTGTTCAGCTCCAACTGACTGGAACACATCCACATGCCTGTGTTCGAGCACTAGCTTCAGTTTGTTGTTGAGTGTTACTTGCAATTCCCCATTCAGCACCTCAACCAGGGCCTCTCCTCTCATAGGATGGGTATATACACCTGCATAGGCTTGTAAAGGCAAACTAGGCTTTGTATTCTGGAGCGGAAGCCTCTTGTTTGTTGCCACTGCCCTGTCAGACTGCTCCTGTAATCCTTTGTATAAATCAAAAATTTCCCGGTGCCAATCTCTCTCTCCTTCAGTCACAAACAAATCAATGGCTTTGTACATAATCGCATGCCTTAGTTCGATGTGATCGGTATTTCCCAAAACATAGACACCAAAATCATCCGACTGAAGTAAGCCACAGATAGCAATCAGACCCGGCAGGCTTCCTGTATGAAAGTTCAGCATCTTTCCCATGTAATCGTGCTGGAACCACCCCAACCCATAAGTTGTCCAGGAAGGATTGGTGAGTGCTGTAGTGGGATAAAAGCTTCCTTGTGGAATCACAATCTGGGGAGTGAACAACTCTCTATAAGTTTGGGCCTCCAACAAAGGCGCTCCTTCATTCAGCAAAAACTTCATCCAAATAGCCATGTCATTGGTACAGGACATAAGCGATCCCGCTGACCCAATTGCATCAGCACTTACCATGGGTATGATGGACAACTTACCATTGACCTTATCGTGAGGCAGGACAACGTTTTCCATGTTTTCAACGTCCCGGTAAAAAGGATAGGTCCTTGTCATCCCCAAAGGCTTGAAAATTCGCTTGACAAGAAAGTCTTCCCAGGGCATGCCACTCAGTTCATGTATCAACTCACCAGCTGCGGCATACATAATATTTTGGTAAATATACCCTGAGCGAAAGGGATAAACCGTTTCAGCATATTGCATTCGCTCCAGAATCTCTCTGGCCGACCATTCTGCCGTCGTCCACAAAAAATCCGCATTGCCAAACCCTGCACGATGGGTCAGCAAATCTCTCACCGTCAATTCACGTGTAATCCAGGGGTCAGCCACTTTAAACCAGGGCAAATGTTGAACAACCTTATCATCCCAGTGTACCTTCCCTTCATCTACCAACATGCCTATTGCTAAGGCAGTTACAGCTTTGGTGGTAGATCCCATCGCCATCAGTGTGTTGGCATCTACCGGTCGATCCGAATCTAGCCTGGCACGTCCATAACCTTGATTGAATATTGTTTCACCTCCTTTTACAACTACAACAGACAAACCCAATCCTTCCCAATCTTCTAGTCCCTGCCGGATAAATGCATCCAGCTCTGTATTTTTTTCGGATTGATATTGGGCCTTCAAAGGAAAAAAGGCAATACAAAGGAAAGCAAGTTGTAGCATTCTCATGACCAATAATTTTACTTGTGACTGATGGCTTAAGATAAAACAATAAATCCAAATCAGAAAATCACAATGGGTAGTTGCTCAGGTCTGAAATTAATACTGAAAACAAGCTAAAAAGGCTACATTTACCTCAAAAAATGGCATTAACAGCCTACCAATGGTTTCTTTTTTTACTTTCTGCCTTTTTCATTGGGATGGCTAAGGGCGGAGTGAAAGGCCTCGGGATGGTTTCCATACCGCTCATGGCAACCTTGTTTGGGGGTAAAATTTCCACCGGCATCATTCTGGCTATCCTTCTCGTGGCAGATTTCCTGGCGCTGCCTTATTTCAACAAACATACCGAATGGAAATACATCAAAGCCTTGATGCCAAGTACCTTGGTAGGTCTATTGACAGGAATGTTTTTGGGAAGCAACATCAACGACGAGTTGTTTCAGAACCTCATTGCGGGAATTATCCTATTCAGTCTTGCTTTGATGGTATTCTGGGAGCGAAAACCTGTTGACCTGGCGCGACTCAATCATCCGGTAGTCATTGCCATATTTGGTTTTCTCTGTGGGTTCACAAGTATGGTAGGCAATGCTGCAGGTGCAATTTTATCAGTATTTATGCTGGCTCAGCGTGTACCCAAGAATAGCTTTATTGGCACCCAGGCTGGTTTTTTTGTGGTAACCAATGTTATGAAAATCCCTGTACACATTTGGTATTGGAAAACGGTCACTACAGAGACCCTCACGCTGGGTTTGTATGCCATCCCTGCAGTAGCTTTAGGAGTGGTCTCCGGAATAATCCTGATTCGGTTTATTCCGGAGAAAGCTTTCCGCTATTTTATTATGGCAATCACTTTCCTCATGTCTTTGAAATTGCTTTTTGGCTAAAGCCTGAAATTAGCGCAGGACATCAAAAACACGGGAATACTTGATTGTCAGACTTCGATTGTTGACCATTTCCAGTCCTCTGATTTCGTTATAAACTACAAAAAGACCTGTATTGGCCTGCTGTAAGAGTCCAAACCTGATATTCGCTGACCAGATTTCTGCAACGCTATTGTACTGGATGAAGGCCTGCGTGTACATTCGTGGGGTAAATGAGTAAGACATCCGAGTGCGGAAGATATTGGTATTAAACTTACCCCAGGGAAGGTCCACATCATTGCGTGCAAGTGTGTATTCAGAATTGAATTTGTTTCCAAAGCGCAAACCCATGGTCACACTGTTGTTGTAACGTTTCCCTCCGAAAGAACCACCCAGGACGTGACGGGTATTGAAGTAAATATTTTTACTTTGGTTGGTCATGAAAACAATTTGTGCTTCCTGGTGCTTGTAGGTTCCTGCAGGCACAATAACTCCCTGAGAAATATCGAAGTCTTCCACTACTCCCTCAACGGTGAAATTAATCCCTGTGTGCACTTCAAACCCGTTTTTCCACTCCCAGTGGTTATCCACATGAATAAAACTGGTCTCCAGGAAGTTATCAAAATTCCAATAGCTGCGATAAGTGATATGGGGTCTCAATTCCAAAATACCTCCCATTTTGCCATTGGGTCGTATCTGTTTCAGGATGGTAAACTCCGGCTTGCGGAAAGCACTGCGCAATAGGAATCCTACTTCAGGATTGAATCCTTCGGCAACCTCGGTATATGCACCTCTGATATTTAATCCATTCCAAAGGTATTCGGTCTGGAATTTGAAAGAATGCTGCCCTTCATCAACTCCGGGAGTAGAAGTGCCAGCATAGTAACCCGAAATCTGCGCTTTTTTGCCCAGGCCCCAACGGCCATCAACTGCATACGAGCGATTGTAATTATCATCTTCTCCTTCTCCCATTCCCAGTCGATTGGTGTACATGGCTCCGATGGCTGAGCGAGCTGCAAACTGATGGTTTACCCTGGCGACGGTATAATTATTGGCACT
>JALQTV010000144.1 GCA_023268675.1 Saprospiraceae bacterium
GATTGAAAACCTCGAAGGAAACCAGATCCAGGTTGCCCGAACTGAAATAATTGAAACGATCATTCATCCCATCTCCATTGGGTGTGAAGGCATTGGGAATTTCCACTACCGGTTCTACAACTGTAAATACGATCTCTGCTGAAGTAGTACAACCATTGGGGGTAGTCACCTGTAGCGTATACACAATATCATTGCTAAGAGGCTGGACAGTGATGCTTTCTCCGTTGGCTCCGGCTATAGGTGCTCCGTTTTCCAGCCATGTCAGCGTCAGAGGGCCTTGGTTTTGAGTTGTGATATCGGCGGTAAGGGTGACTGTTTCGCCCTGGTTTATCCTCAAATTCTGGTCATCCTCATCGGTGGTAATGCGCGCGCTCACTGCCGGATCTACTTCGATTGTAGTACTCAGCGTGACGGCGTCACAGCGATTAGCCTGGATATAGGTAAGCGTGTAAGTAGTAGTAGAGGTCGGGCTGACTGTTATTTCTGAGTTGGTATCATTTAATTCGCGACCGAAGTTGTCGGTCCATATAAACACATCCGTAGCGGTTCCCCCCGTAACATTGGCTTTCAGGGTAACCTGTTCGCCAGGGCAAATAAAATCATCCGAGGAACTCAGGGTAACCGATGCAATGGGAAGTACCGTGATGGTAACCTGCGTTTGGAACGGTGGACAGGGTACTTTCGGATCTTTAATGCTCAAAAAATAAGTTGTAAGTGGCAAAGTGGGTGTAACCACAGGGATTGGATCCTGTACAAAACCGAAAGAAGGATCGGTAGAGGTCCACTCGTATTGCAAACCACTTACCGGGCGGGTATTCAAGGTTACGGTTTCTCCGGGACAAATGGCTGTTGCCAACGGGAACTGATACGGAGGAGCGGAAATCACATCCAGCGTGGTAGAAACACTCACCGGGCATTCACCCGCTTTACCCTGGAAGGTATAAGTCGTTTTTGCCGTAGGCGTCACATAAGGCGTCAGACATTCCTTGCAACTCACTCCTGATTCGGGAGTCCACTCCTTGTCTTCCAGCTCTGCATCTACTGTTACAACAAGCTGAATTTCCTGTGGATAGCACAGCAGGGTATCCATAGGGGTAATGGAAATTTCGGGGATGGTATCGACATTTACCTGCACAAAAGCTGTATCCACACAAGCTCCATTGACAGTTTCGCGATAAAGCCTGCGCGTGCGGTCAGCCGTCAGCACCATATTCAACAAGGAATCCGGTGACTCAAAACCTGCTTCCCCTGGCCCCCAGGTAAAGGTAATGGCAGGATAATCTTCAGGATCATAAGTGGGCGTTTCCAGGATGATCAGACTTCCCTCGCAGACGGTCGTATCTCCGGGCATGATGCTGAGATCCCCGGGAAGGGAATCTACAAACACAACGATAGAATCTGTCGCCACACAACTTTCGCTGACGACATGGGTATAATAGGTAGTAACCGGTCTTGTAGGCTGTATCAAAATAGAGTCCGCTACAAAAACAGAGAAACTTTCATCACTGGAAAACCAGGTCACCTGGGCATTTTCCGGATTGCTGCGGGTACTAAGATAGACGGATTCCCCTTTGCAAAGGTTCAGTTCAGACACTCCCTCTTCGATCACTACCGCCGAGGGAATCATGGTCAGTTCGAAAGAAACAGTGCTGATACAAGTGCCATTGACGGCATTCAGAGTAAAAGTTCCACTGCTTTCCGGAGTCATTCGGGTATCGGGTTTTGAAGCATCTTCAAAAACCCCGGGCCCCTGCCACTCGTAAATCACCCCGGGAACTGCCTCCATTTCGGACAATGTCAGCCAGGTACCTTCGCAGACGGTGGTATCAGCAATAACCGATACGGGGATCAGGGTATCTACCAATACCGTAATGCTATCGCGAGAAGGTATCGGACAAAGGCCATTTGAAACTTCCAGATAATAAGTTGCCGAAGCATCGGGAATCAATTGGGGATTTGCCTCCGTAGAAACAAAGCCTTCCGGATCAGATGACCAGGCATAAGTTTGTCCTGCTGCCACCCCTTCTGGACCTATGTTGATCACATCGCCACGGCAAATCCTGTCGTCATCGGGCATGGAAAACTGTGGCGCGGCCTGAGGCAGCACCGTTACCACAAAGTTTTTGGTAAAATTGCAGCTGCCGTTGAGCAGGTTGACAGTCACGATGGAGTTGCCGGCTTCTTTCGCCGTAAACAACACATCGCCCTGATCTTTGTAATCTGCTTCCAGGAGGAAGCTGGAAAACTGCCAGGTATAGATCACTTTTTCAAAAGAGGGTCCTGCGAAAATCCGGAAATCTTCTCCCCGACAGACGGTCAGGTTTTGGAAATCGGGCAAGCCCAAAACGTGAACGGTCACTTCGATGATTTCTGTTCCACAATTTTTATGCAGATAGGCCTTGTAGGTAGTGGTTCGGGAAGGCATAGCGATCGGGTTGGGGCAATCCGTACAGGACAATGTACCGGTAGGATCTTCCCACACAATATCCTGACCTGCATTGGCCAGTACTATCTGTGCCGATCCACCCGGACAAATAGCAGTATCTCCCTGCAGCACTTCTACCGGCAGAGGATCGAGGATTCCCTCATCGCTTTGCGAAAAATTGACGTAAATGCCCGCTTCCCCTACTTTGTTTCCCCAATCATTGAGTAATACCACGTACACCTCATCTTTTTTGGCACTTATTTTTTTGACGAAGTCATCTCCCGCTCCTCCAGGAATGCCATTCTTACAATCCAGTTCATCCTGTACCGGCTGCCCCGTCACCGGGTGTACATCGACCAGTCCGGTGGGATTGTCATTGGTGGACCAGGAACTGCGGATGGGTTGGTTTTTTTCCATGAAGCGCAAGACCTCTGTCGGGGAGGAACATACCGCTTGCGCGGAAAAAGGACCCCAGATATTCAAGTCGAGATCTGAAGCCTCTCCCAGGCTGCCTGCCACAAAGCCGATATCGCCGTTTCCTGTTGCCTGCAGGGTAAACCAGAAATAATCAGCTTCCAGGCCATCTCCCAGCCAGCAACCTGCATTGACATTTTGGATAAGGGTAAAATCTTTGAAACCATTGACCATCTGCAGCACTACTGATTCATCTGCTGAAGCGATGCAATTGTTGATCGGATCACAGAGTGCATCGGCCAGCGCCGGAGAAACCTGGCAGGTAGTTTCTTCTGCCATCAAGCGAAAATCGGTACATCCTGTGTTGTTGGCAACGACTATATAATATTTTCCCGGCATTCGGGTATCTGCTCCATTGATCACACCTTCTGCTCCGACAGCCACACAACTCGTCCCTGCAGCTCCCGGCTTGCCGTCAAGCACCAGTATTCCCGTACCTACTGCAGCTCCTTCCAATGACAAGGACAGGCAGGTCTTTCCCGGAGCTTCGTATTCGAATACCACTTCGGGACCGTTGACAAAGTCCGCTCCCATACATGCTGCAGCACTGAAAGTGGCTGCTCCTGTACAGGTACTAAGCGCTCCTGAATCAAAAGGCAATGCGGGGCTCGCTATTGGGTTATCCGGAGAAGAGATCTCACAAGTAGCGGGCATGCAATTCCAGTTTAGCGCAAAACCAGAAAACGCAACCGAAGCATCCGATTTAAAGCGTACGGTCACACAAGAAGTACTGCTCACAATTGGGAAAACAGCATCCGGGTGAGAAGCATGGGATAAGGCTGCCAGCAAGGGCGCATTGGCATCGGCTCCTGCATAAAAAAACAAGCTGTCCTCTCCCGTTTCCAGGTCAAAATTGAGCAAATCCAGGGCTATGCAAGTTCCCGGATTGTCGGGGCATATCGTAAACTGTTGATCCAGGTTGTTTTTGTAGCTACCATCCGGTCCACCAATATCATAAAGCGTACCCTGACAGGCATCACTGCCACTGGCATCTCCCATCAAAAAAACCTCCGGCTCGTTTTGCGCATATACGGCAGATAACAAAAACACTTGCAGCAGGATAGTGATTGTCGTGAATCTCATTTTGGAATATTGGTGAAAAAAACGGAATGTTTGCCTTGTCTTCAAAATTAATCAAATTTTGTAATTTTTGGTTTTAATGCCAAATCTTGCTTTAGCTTTGCCGGAAACCCGCATTTCGTTCACTATTCAACAAAATTTGTTCAGGCACCATTGAATACCGCCATTCTACATCTGGGATCCAATCTGGGCGACCGACTTCAGCAACTCGAAGAAGCACGTCGGCAACTGCAATTATTTTGTGGCAGAATCATCCGTAAATCAGCCATCTATGAAACCGCACCCTGGGGCGTGGAGGATCAGGATGACTACCTCAACCAGGCCTTGATATTGGAAACTAAGCTATCGGCACAACAACTGCTGGAACAGACCAAGGCCATAGAAAACCGACAGGGCAGGGAACGGAAAGAACGTTGGGCTGCGAGAACGCTGGACATCGATATTTTGTTTTATAATACGGATAGCATCCAAACGCAGGACTTGACAGTCCCACATCCCAGAATTGCTGATCGCAGATTTGTATTGGTTCCACTGGCTGAGATTGCCTCAGAGTGGATTCATCCGGATATCGGTCTTTCGGTTCAACAGTTGCTGGAAAGTTGTGGCGACAAAGGAGAAGTAAAAGCATTGCCGGGGTAAACTAAGGAGATACATGACAGAAAAGAAAAAAACGCTCAGACACAGCTTTGTTGCGGTGGAAGGAAACATTGGTGCGGGAAAAACAACGCTGGTCAAAAAACTCGCAGCCGACTATCGCTCCAGAATCATATTGGAAGAATTTACCGACAATCCTTTTTTGCCTAAATTTTACCAAAACCCGGAGCGCTATGCTTTTCCGGTCGAACTCTTTTTTATGACCGAGCGCTTCAAACAGCTGCAGGCAGAGCTAGTTCAGGCACAGTTGTTTACGGACAGTGTCATTGCTGATTATTTTTTCATCAAGACCCTGCTATTTGCGAAGAAAAACCTACAGGAAGAAGAATACCGCTTGTTTAAACAACTCTTTCAGGTGCTTAATCAACATGCCAAAAAACCGGACCTGATCCTGTACATTCACCGGCCTGTTCCGCAGTTGATCGCAAACATTAAAAAACGTGGAAGAGATATGGAATCCACTATGGATCCTGTGTACCTGGAAACCATCCAGGAAGCCTATTTTGATTTTTTCAAAACAGGAGAAGAGTGGTCGATAGTAGTATTGGACGCCGGGGAGCTGGATTTCGAAGCCAATGCAGATCACTATGATTTTGTCACCGATCTGATCAACCGCGAACATGCGCCCGGAGTCCAATACATCAGGCCTGATTAAGCCAACAATTATTTGTTCGCTACCAGGTTAACTGTCAATTCGAAATCGTCGTAAATGGTCTTGTCGCCCAGGTTTCCGAAGAAAGAATTAGAACCGAAACGAACATTGTACTCAGAGCGGTCAACAGTTACATCTCCGGTTGCTTTTACCTGTCCGTCCATTTCTGCAACGTTGGCATAGAACTTAATTTCTTTGGTAATTCCTTTGATGGTAAGGTCACCTACGATTTTGTAGTCGCCGGGAGTACCTTTTGGCGTTACACCGGTGATGGCGAAAGTAGCAACAGGGTGGTTTGCTGAGCTGAAGAAATCATCTGATTTCAGGTGACCAACCAATTTTTCGTTGGTACCGCCAGTCAAATCATCACAAGTAATGCTGTTCATGTCAATCTCGAAAGATCCGCCGCTCAACACACCTTCGTTGAATTCCAGGGCACCGCTTTTGATCATGATTTTACCGTAGTGAGAACCTGTCACTTTGTAACCTTTCCAAACGATAAAACTGTTTTGAACGTCAACGGCAACCTTGTCCTCAGGACCTGTAGTAGCAGCGAAAGCAGATACAGCAAAAATTGCTGTCAGCAAAAGTGAAAATAGGGATTTTTTCATAATAGATTAATTTTCAGTTTATTAGTAAAATTCAAATTAGCTTTTTTTGTCAATCGTTTCTAAGTTTATCCAGCAGATCACTTAGAAGCGATGCTTCCTGTTCACTCAAACTTTGAACATGTTGGTCAAAGTTGCGTTCCACGGCCTCGGAAGCCTCCCGAAGTATGTCCAGACCTGTTTTTGATATTATCACATCTACCCTTCTTCTATCCTCTGCGCAGGTATTTCGGATAACCAGCCCTTTGTCTACCAGTTTGTCCACCAGCCTCGAAGCATTGGACATTTTGTCCAGCATGCGGGCGGTAAGTTCCTTGATGGTTGTGGGCTCTTGTCCCCTGCCTCTCAGTATGCGTAAAATGTTGAACTGTTGGACTGTCAATCGAAAGGGCTTGAGTGCAGCCGCTGTTTGTTGACTCAAAAAAGAAGCCGTGTACAGTACATTGACGCTTGCCTTTTGGTAGGCATTGGCAAATTGCTTTTGTTGTATAGCGGTTTCAATTTTCATGCAGCAAAACTAATGTATCTACTTTAAATGTGCAAACATCAATCAGATAATTTTCTTTCAAACAAAAAAAACAGCATACGGTTCATAGTAATCTTTCGCAAAAACAAACAATTTGTTTGATCAACAAAATAAGCCTATCTTTACCCACTAAGCTCAAAACCATATGAACGACACCGAATTCATCCCCTTGCTTTTTTTGGCCATAGGCCTGCTCATAGGAAGTCTGATAAGCTGGCTGTTCTTTCATTTTGTACACAGTAAAAAGTACATCCTCAAATCTGATCTGGACCGCGACTACCTGCCTCGAGGCATGGAGACCATCCTTCGAAATGCTTTAGAAGAGGCACAAGGCAAACAGGAAAACAAAGAAAGGGAGCTTCGACAACTCAGCTCCGAGCTGGCAGCAGCCAACAGAGACCTGCACAATCTGGAAACCCAATTGGCACAGCAGCAGGAAAACCTGATCAAACTTCAATCTCAAAATCAATTGGCTTTTGAAAACATTGCCAATCGACTACTGGAAGAAAAAAGCCAGAAATTCACCCTGATGAACTTAGAAAAACTGGGTGATGTGCTGGCTCCCCTGCAGGAACAAATTCGCACCTTTGCCCACCATGTGGATTTCCAATTCAACGAAGAAACCAAGGAGCGGGTATCCCTCAAAAAAGAAATAGAGCAACTGAAGCAACTCAACCAGCAACTCAGTTCCGATGCCAACAATCTGGCCAAAGCACTCAAAGGTGATTCTAAGTTTCAGGGAGACTGGGGAGACCTCCAA
>JALQTV010000145.1 GCA_023268675.1 Saprospiraceae bacterium
CAGGGAGGAGTTCAAAAAGTGAGCTACTTCATCACTGTGGCTGTAACCACGAATGGAATCCACCTGGTTTTTCATCAATGCAATGAGTGGAGAAATAATGATGGCAGTACCTTCCAACATCAGTGCTGGAAGCTGATAGCACAGAGACTTTCCCCCACCGGTAGGCATGATGACAAAGGTATCGTGGCCCTGAAGGATACTGGTAATGATCGCTTCCTGGTTGTCTTTGAAAGTGTCAAAGCCAAAATACCTGTGCAATGCCTCCCGTAAAGTTTCTTGCTCAACTCTTAATGGATTCATGCTTCAGACTAGATTTTTAGCGTATTTTTGTGGTCTATTCAAAAGAAATGAAAGGCCTCTTCTATTAGAAGAATACAAATACTTAACGCTCTTTTAATCAGTTTTTTACAAAACAAAAATACGGCTCTCTTTAAGGAGCTGTCAAAGATAACAAATTTTATGCTTAATTCCGAATCTATCATCCTCGAAACTGCCAAAAGTACCCTAAGCATTGAAAAAGAAACACTTGCAAGCCTTTTAGACAGCATAGGGGAGGATTTCGTTCGCTGCGTGCAACATATTGCCGCAGCACAGGGACGATTGGTTGTGACAGGAATTGGAAAGAGTGCCATAGTGGGACAAAAAATGGTAGCTACTTTTAATTCTACAGGCACTCCGGCACTTTTTATGCATGCCGCTGATGCTATTCACGGCGACCTGGGAATGATTCAAGCAGAAGATGTGATCTTATGTATTTCCAAAAGTGGCGAAACGGCTGAAATCAAAGTTTTGCTGCCTTTGTTGGCCAATCTGGGCAATGCTATCATCGCTATGGTGAGCAATCGGGATTCTTTTTTGGCGCAGACAGCCCAATTCTTACTCTACATCCCTGTTTCCCGCGAAGCAGATCCCAACAACCTGGCACCTACAGCCAGCACCACTGCACAAATGGCTCTGGGCGACGCTTTGGCAACAGCACTACTGGCACTAAAGGGCTTTTCTCCCTCAGATTTTGCACAGTACCATCCGGGTGGTTCTCTGGGCAAACAATTGTACCTCAGGGTTCGGGATTTGTCCAGGCAAAACGAACGCCCGGCGGTCAGTTTGGGGACTTCTCTGCCCGATGCCATTCTCGAAATCAGTTCGAAACGACTGGGAGCTACCGCCGTACTGGATGCATCCGGCACTCCGGTAGGCATAGTTACTGATGGAGATTTGCGGCGTATGCTGGCACAAAATAGGGATTTTCAAAATCTAAGGGTAGAAGACGTCATGGGGCGCTCTCCCAGAACCATTGACGAAGATGCCATGGCCATTCAAGCCCTGCAGCTCATGCGCAGCAATAGCATCACCCAGTTGATTGTACTCGAGGGAATTTCGTATGCAGGTATGATACATTTGCACGACCTGATCAGGGAGGGACTGGTATGAGCCTGCGATGCATGGCAACTGCTGTTTTTTTACTGCTAATGAGCAGCCTTGTGAGTGCTTGTCAGGGTAGCAAGACAGAAAAAGAGACTGTTAAGCCGGCATTTTATCACTGGAAAACGGTTTTCGACCCCGACAGTACCCAATGGGCTTATTTGGATACACTTCAGGCGAGAAGTTTGTATGTAAAGTTTTTCGACATCGATCGCGGTGATTCCTTTCCCGTACCTCAGGCGACGATTGTTTGGAGGGATGATGCGCCTGCCAATGTCTCCATTATCCCCTGTGTTTTTATTACCAACCGTACCTTTTACGGACTGGAGGCAAAGCAGGTTTCCGCCCTGGCGGAAAAAGTAGGGCAAAAAATAACCACATTATGGCAACAGACAGGCAGGGAAACACTTCCACAAAAAGTGCAGATCGATTGCGACTGGACAGAAGGAACCCGGGAGGCTTATTTTTCTTTTCTGCGGTCTCTGGCCCGCTATGTACCGTCCGAAACCCGCCTTTCGGCAACCATTCGCCTGCACCAGGCCAAATTCCCCGACAGAACAGGCGTACCACCGGTTGACAGAGGGATGTTGATGTTTTATAATATTGGAGAAGTGAGCGAACCCGGAGAAAGCAATTCTATCCTCAACCTTCCGGCTGCGCGAAAATACCTGACAGATTATACCGCTTACCCGCTGCCGCTGGACCTTGCACTGCCACTTTTCCATTGGGGAGTCTTGTTTCGCGAGGGCAGGATGATTCGCCTGATCAACCAACTCGAAGCATCAGATCTGACAGATACAACCCGCTTTCGGCTATTGGACACAAACCTTTACGAGGTCAAAAAAAGTACGTATCTTAATGGACAATATTTGTACCAAAGCGATCAGTTGAGATTGGAAGGGGTCGAACTGGAAAGCCTCAGGGCAATCAGCCAACTAATCCACCAAAATTTTGCTTCCTCCAACTACAAGCTGGCATTTTACCATCTTGACTCCGAAACGATAAAAAAAATCCCTCATGACTCCCTTAAGACCATTATCAGGGTATTTTCTTCCCACTAGGTCATTGGCATTGTTGGTGACTTTCCTGCTCCTTTTCCCTCTGCGTCGAATCAATGGTTGCATTTTTGTTTATTCCGGTTTCGAAGGGTACTCTTTCCTCAATCCAGCCATCCTTGATATGGAGCGCCCTTTCGCTCCGTTTTTGCTTTCTTTTGAAGCGCTGACAGATGGACTGCCTTCCCAGCCTCGCACGCAGCAACTGAGTAATGTGGAGGAGTGGCGGGAGCGCCATTGCAGCCAGCCTGATGCAGAAGACATCGAATACCTCATTTACAAGGCTTCGATAGGTCAGTTGCAGCGGCTCAAAAATGCGGTGTTTGCCAAAAATGTCAAATTAGATCCCATTTTGGCTGAAAACTCTTTTGCTGAATTTATATACGAAGAAAAGTGTGTCGAAACCATAGACTACTTGCTTTATGCGAGAGCCTGCGAACCTCATGTGGTTGCCCGTAATTTCTGGAATGATACTCCCCGTGATCTGCCCGCCATGCAGCAACTGATCAATCAGGGAAAGGCTCTCTTCCTCAAACTGGAGTCACACTACATCCGCCTTCGCTATGCCTACCAAATGATTCGCCTGGCTCATTATATGGGCGATTATCAGCAAACCCTGGAGTTGTACGATTACCTCATGCCTAAAATTGATGCGGATCCAAGCATCCTGGAAGACTGGATACTGGGGCACAAAGCGGGTGCCCTGATGGGTTTGGGTGAAAATGTAGAGGCGTCTTACCTCTACTCGCGGATTTTTGAAAACAGTCCTTCCAAGCGCGAAACAGCCTGGCTGAGCTTTCACATTGAGACGGACGAGCAATGGCAGGCTTGTCTGAACCTGTGTCGCACGGATCGCGAGCGCGCAAATCTGTACGTTTTGCGTGCTTACGGACAGGATAGTCGCTTATTGGAAGAGATGCAGCATATATACGAGTTGGATCCCGGCAATCCCGATCTGGACATTTTGCTGATCAGAGAAATACAACGTCTGGAAAAAGACTTACTGGGGGCTTCACTGAAGCCCGATCGTCACGATGATCGCCAATATACTCCCTACACTCCTCGCAGCATAGCAGGTCGCAGAGCGATTGATTTACTCGCTTTTGTCAGAAACCATCTGCAATCCGGGCAAATCTCCCGATCAGAACTTTGGAAACTGGCAGAAGGCTACCTGGAAATGCTCACAGGTGACTATTACGGAGCAGCCCGGACTTTTGAAATGGCTCGCAGCCAGGTGAAAGAACCCGCTATGGAAGCACAACTACAGGCGATGGAACTCGTCCTGTACATCAATAATCTTTCTGTCATAAACGACAGCCTGGAAAGAGTAGTAGCAGAACTGTATGAAGGAGAACTTTTTCAGTCCTACGAGCACTTCCCGGGCTTAATGGACGACAAACTCGCACAATTGTACAGAAAAAGCGGCCACCCAGGAAAAGCATTTCGTACGCATTATCCACTTGTAGCGCTCAAATCAGCCCCTGATCCTGCCATTATTGACGACCTCATCGGCGTTTGCCTCAAAGAAAGACGCAGCCCCCTGGAACGCAAGATGGTGGTGCGCAGGGACGGGAGTACCATCGTCAATGATTTGTATGACCTGAAGGCCACCTGGCTGCTTTCGCAGGGACAGGTAGAAGCAGCCCTGGAAACTTATAAGAAGATTGACAGGGCTCTCTGGAACAATTACGGTGTGTTCAATCCTTTTGTGGAGCGCTTGAAACCCTGCGTCAATTGCCCGCTGCCGGATTCTGTCACCACTTACAACAAAGGTGAGGTAATGGAAAGACTGATTCAGATGGAATACGAAGCCAAGGCAGATCCGACTAAATCAGGCGTCCTGTTCTATAAACTGGGTGTAGCCTGGCTGAACATGTCTTATTTCGGACATGCCTGGGATATGGCAGATTTCTATCGCAGTGGAGGGAGTCTGGAAAGCATCAGTTATGATGGCAAAAACATTTTTTATGTCTGGGATCTTCCAACGGGCAATGTGGAAAACTTCAACCTGGAAAAAGCACTCAGTTTCTTCGACCGCAGCATTGCACTTGCCAAAAACCCAGAAATAGCTGCCAGAGCTGCTTTTATGGCCGCTTTTTGTGAGCAGCAGGACTATTGGGTCAGTGGCAAACAGCGTCCGGTGACTTACAAGTATTTTGGAAAAATGCAGGAGGATTATCTCAATACCGAATTTTACCAGTATATTATAAAGGAATGTAAATATTTTGCTTTCTATACTACCAGGTAAATTGTTCAAGCATGCTATTCCCTATAGGAGACGATCAGGTAAAGGGAGGATATTTTCCTTTTTTCAGTTATTTATTCATTGCATTGAATACAGGTATTTTCCTGTTTCAGACGAGTCTTCCCGGCCCACAATTGGAAGCTTTTATTTTTGAGTATGGCTCTGTTCCTTATCAGACGCTGCAGGGGGAAAACATATACAGCGTATTAACCAGCATGTTTTTGCATGGTGGATGGATGCACCTGCTGGGCAATATGCTTTTTCTTTGGGTTTTTGCTGACAACATAGAAGCTACCGTTGGAAGTGTCCGCTTTTTGTTGTTTTATTTTCTGGGGGGAATCATTGCGCAGCTGACGCATATCTATTTTAACCTCGGTAGTACCGTCCCCACTGTTGGTGCAAGCGGGTCTATTTCTGCCGTCATGGGAGCTTACCTGGTCATGTTTCCCGCCTCTCGTATCAAGGTATTGTTCTTTTTGTTTGTCTTTCGGGTGCCTGCCCTGCTGTTTTTGGGATTCTGGATCTGGCAGCAATGGCTGAGCGGAACAGCGGCGCTGCAAATCTCCACAGCCGAAAGTACGGGAATTGCTTATTGGGCACATATCGGAGGCTTCGTTTTTGGGGTGGCTGCCGGTTTGTATTTCAAGCTTCGTTTTCCTTCGGTGATCATCGAGGAGGATGAGTTTGTCTGACAACCAAACGCACATTTCCTTGTTAATTCAACATGCAACAAACTACGGTCACGCTGTCTCTTTTTCGTTTCACCGATAGGGCCTCCCGTTGGTGGGCCTTTGGTATGATGGGCAAATCTACCGGTCTTTTCCGGGAGGTTCCGGGCATGTCTTTTTTCAAGATGTTGGGGAGTGGGGGAGGATCCGGCTTTGCCATTTATCCCAATCTTGGTGTATATGCCTGTATTGCAGTATGGGAGAATGCTGCTGCCGCAAAAAATGCATTTGAGCACCATCCTGACTGGCAGGAACTGTTCAATCATTCGGAAAAACAGTGGACCCTGTACATGCATCCTCTGCAATCACATGGTTTGTGGGATGGAGCCAATCCTTTTCCTGTGTCAGAGAAGAGGCCTTATGATGGGCAATTGATAGGGGTGCTCACCCGGGCAACGATCCGGCCTTCTCGCTTGATTCGTTTTTGGAGGAGCGTACCCAACAGCAGTGAGATGATTCTGCGCCAACCGGGACATCTGTTTTCCATCGGGATAGGGGAGCTCCCCTTGATTCAGCAGGCGACCTTCAGCCTTTGGTCCAACCTCGATGCTATCAAGCGCTATGCCTACCGCGAGGGACCCCACAAAAAGGTAGTGCAGCAGACCCGTCAATACGACTGGTACAGCGAGGAACTATTTGCCCGTTTTGTTCCGTTTCAATCAGAAGGAACCTGGGACAGCGCTCTGGATCCGATCTTAGATACTTTACATCGATAAAATTTTTTGAATTCTATCAATTTCCTGAACTTCGTTCCAAATTAAAATTTCGAACTTATGAATGCACATGAAATTGACTATAAGATATTTGGCGAAGAAATGCAGTTCGTCGAAATAGAATTAGATCCTTATGAGACGGTCATTGCCGAAGCGGGATCTTTCATGATGATGGACGATGATGTGGAATTGACAACTATTTTCGGAGATGGTAGCCACGAAGAGCAGTCCAAAGGAATCTGGGGACAGGTATTGTCAGCAGGAAAACGCTTGTTGACCGGTGAAAGCCTCTTCATGACTGCGTTTACGCATACCGGCCAGGGAAAAAGGCGTGTGAGTTTTGCCTCTCCTTATCCCGGTCGCATCATTCCACTCGATCTTTCGGCACAACAAGGCAAGATCATCTGTCAGAAAGACGCTTTCCTTTGTGCCGCCAAGGGGGTATCTGTGGGCATTGAGTTTTCTAAAAAGCTCGGACGGGGATTCTTTGGGGGCGAAGGTTTCATCATGCAGAAATTGGAAGGTGACGGACTGGCTTTTTTGCACGCCGGGGGTACGATCGTGGAGAGAGAACTGCAATTGGGAGAAACGCTGCGCATCGATACGGGATGTCTGGTAGGTTTCACCCGCGATGTGGATTACGATATCGAAATGATCAAAGGAGTCCGGAATATGCTCTTCGGTGGAGAAGGCTTGTTTTACGCACGCTTGCAGGGCCCCGGAAAGGTATGGATTCAGTCGTTGCCCTTCAGCCGCCTGGCCGACAGAGTAGTGGCAGCGTCTCGCTATTACGGTAAAGGCAGTGGCAAAGGAGAAGGCAGTATCCTGGGCGGCCTGGGAGACGTGTTGAATGGAGATAACTGGTAAAAAGAGAATATGGCAACGCCAAAAAATGTAGCTTTTTATACCCTGGGGTGTAAACTCAATTACTCTGAAACGTCTTCCATCGGAAGGCAGTTTGCCAATGCAGGAATTGAAGAAATTCCTTTCGA
>JALQTV010000146.1 GCA_023268675.1 Saprospiraceae bacterium
CAGCACTGGAAAAAACTTTGTTTGTTGCATCTTCACTCATGGGCGGGATGGCTTATTCTCCCCTGAAAACAGGAGGTCTTTTTTCCATGAATGCATTGACTCCTTCTTGATAATCAGCTGTTTGCCCGGCGAGAATTTGGAGCTCTTCTTCTATGGCCAACTGGGTGTTAAGGTCATTGCCAAGGGAGCGATTGAGCGCTCTTTTGGTGAGCCCCAATGCCCGGGTTGGCATCTTGGCAAGGGTTTGTAATAACTTATCCACCTCTTCGCCAAACACGTCGTCAGGGAAGGAGCGGTAGATCATACCCATTTGTTCGGCTGTTTCGGCATTAATGCGCTCGCCGAGCATCATCATGGCGGTAGCACGTGGCAAGCCTATCAGCCGGGGAAGAAAATAGGTACCCCCGCTGTCAGGGACTAGACCGATTTTACTAAAGGCTTGTATGAAAGAAGCAGATTTTTTGGCTACAACGATGTCGCAGGCCAAAGCAATATTGGCGCCCGCGCCGGCAGCTACCCCATTGACTGCTGCTACGATGGGCTTTTCGATGCTGCGTATCCATTGGATAATGGGGTTGAAGTGCTCGGCAAGGATGGTGTCAAAACCGGGAGGGTTTTCCCCACTTATCTCCTGCAAGTCCTGACCTGCACTGAAGGCTTTGCCCGAACCACTGAGAAGAATGACTCTTACTTCAGGGTTTTCAGAACAAATTTTAAGGCATTCCTGAAGATCCAGCGCCATTTGCCGGTGGAAGCTATTGAACTTTTCCGGTTTGTTGAGAATGATGCGTCCGGTGTCGTTGCTCTGTTCTAGAATGATGTGATCCATTTTGCTGTTTTTTAGGCGACAGCCGAAAGTTTGGCCAGCCTTTGTTTTTTTAATGGCATTTGAAGTAATCGAAAGGTTCCAGACAGTCCTGGCACTGGTACAACGCTTTGCAGGCAGTGGAGCCAAACTGACTTAGCATTTTGGTGTGGGTGGAACTGCAACGGGGACAGGGTACTTCCGGATGTTCGGCAAAAAGTGCTTGTTTGTCAACTGTTCCGGCTACAGGGGGCGCGATGCCATAGGCCAACAGTTTTTTCTTTCCGTTTTCTGTCATCCAGTCCGTCGTCCAGGCGGGTTGCAGGACAGTCTCTACGGTCACCGGATCGTATCCTTTTTCCTGCAACACGGCTTTGATGTTGATCGCAATGGTGTTCATGGCGGGGCAACCGGAATAGGTCGGAGTAATGCTTACAGTCACCTGGCCTTTTTGGTTTTGACGGACATCCCGGACGATGCCCAGGTCAAGGACACTGAGTACGGGTATTTCCGGGTCACTTACTTCTTCCAGGATTTTCCAGATATCTTCCATATCCTGTATTTTGGTTTTATTTGGATAACCGCCAGGGGCGGAAAATAGTTTTGAGATTGCTGCTAATCCAGTTTGATCATATCCAGGTTCCGGATCATGAGCATATAGGATTTACAAAAGGGAATCAGGCCGGAAAAGTCCAGAATGGAAAGGTCTGCGTTGAGGTTGGGAAAGCGTTGTTTGTTGTCGTCTACAATTCGTTCGATTGCTTTTCGGATGGCTTTCACCTGAAAGCTGCCATTTTGGGGATTGTAGAGAGCTTCGGTGAAACCCAGTTTTTGGAAATAATCAGCTTCCGTGATGTGGTAGTAGAGGTGAAACAACTCTCGATCGGGGCGAGGTACGGCAAAATTAAAAAGACAATAGCCCACAATGTATCCGGGGATAGCAAGGGCAATGCTTGGGTAGCCATTTTCGGCGTACCAATCCATATTGCTCAACTCGGTATCGATGAAATTGACGACCCGATCATGGTTGACAGGGTTGGTAATGCCAAAAGTGGATACAACGCGATAGAATTCTTTGTAATAATCCTCTTTTGATCTCTTGAACAGGTTTTCGAGCTCTTTTTTAAGACCCAGGTTTTTTTGACGGGTAGTCAGGCCATCTTCCTCAAAATATTTGCGGTGTATGCGTTCGAGCGACTCCATGAGGTAGCCCTCCGGCTTTAATAAGTAGTCGAGTTTGTAGATATGGTTGAGGAGCAGATAGGTGATCCCTCCGGGAAAAGTGTCACGCGCTTCTTCCTGTTTTTCTAGTTCAGTGAGAACCGACAGGGTCTGGTCGTAGAAATAGGTGTACTTGGTTTCTTTTTCTTCGTAGGGCAAGGGAATTATATGGGAAGCATCGAGGGGTTGCAGGATGGAAAATTCATCTAGTAGGAGGTCATCCTGTTTGTCTGCATTGGTCGCGAGTTCCTTGAGTGCGTAATACAGTTTGTAGGGCGAACCGTCGATGGCGAAAGTATCAAAGACTATGGTGATGTTGTTGTCAGGATCCAATGCAAATTTGCTGTATTTCAGGTGGAAGTTTTTCTCGATCAACCGCCTCATGAAACCCACGTTAAGGGCAGTAGCTTTGGCGATTTTGGCTTCCGCCTTTAATTTTTGGCCGTCGGCCAAACCCGTGATTATTCGGGAACCTTGAAATAGTTCAAAGGCAAGTCCGTCTTCGCGCATTTCGCAGCGGACATTGTTTTCCCGCTCGTCGCGGAGGTAAATAAAAAACTGCCTGAAAGATTCCGCATAGTCTTCTGCTTCGAATGCGTCCAGGGCGAGGTCCCAAGCCCGGTAATTGGAAGGGGCTTTATAACTATCGCTGTACCTGCCGAAATGAACATCCGGTTGTGCAGCAGTGTTTTCTTCCGTTCCAAATATGCGACCTAGTAATCCCATGATTTTAAGATAGCCTAAATTTATGCAATATTAGCACTTAATTTTGAGAAGCATGACGAGTTTTGTGGCGTTGCTTGTTAATATTATGTAATTCAGTTAATTAAATAATCATCATGGATGCATTCAGGACTGCGGTAATTGTACCGGAATTTGCCACAAGGATAAGCCACGAGGATCGCATCCTGGGCATTGGTTCTTGTTTTATCGAGAATATAGGGATCCACTTGAGCAATTTAAAATACCAATGGCTGGAGAACCCTTTTGGAATCCTGTACAACCCTGCAAGTATGGCCGACGGTTTGAGGCGTATTATGTCGGGGCAAAAACTGCAGGATGGGGAGCTTTTCTTGAATCAGGGGCTCTGGCACAGTAGGGCCTTTCACAGTAGATATAGCCACCCGGACCGGGAACGGGCGCTGGAACAGATGAATGCTTCTATTCAGCAGGCCAATCATTTTTTTCGCGAAGCGACCCATTTGTTGCTGACTTTCGGAACCTCGTTTGTGTATCGTAGGCTCGATGATGAGGAAATTGTAGCCAATTGCCACAAATTACCTGCACAACAGTTCAGCAAGGAGTTGTTGGAATTAGCTGCCATGGTGTCAGACTGGTTGGCCTTGGCACAAGAAATACGACAGTTTAATCCCAAACTTGAAATCCTGCTCAGCGTAAGCCCCATCCGCCATAAAACGGATGGTTTTGTGGCGAATCAGCGGAGCAAGGCCCGCTTGTTGCTTTTGTGTGAGCAATTGAGTGAGCACTTGGACCAGGTAGCCTATTTTCCTTCTTATGAAATCCTGATGGATGAATTGCGCGATTACCGCTTTTATGCCGATGACATGATTCACCCGGGTAGTCAGGCGATCAACTATATATGGCAGCGTTTTGAAACGGCCCTGATCAGTGAGGAAAGTCGTTTGCTGAACAAACAAATTGCTCAGTTCAATAAGGGCCTTTCTCACCGACCTCTGTTTCCGGATACCCCGGGATATCAGGCGCATTTGTACGGCCTTCGGCAAAAATTTGTGCAATTAGAAGCACGCTTGCCAATGGCAAACTGGTCCGCGGAAAAGGCCTTTTTGGGCCTTTAAATGATCCTTTGAGCAGCCGTATCCGGTCGTAAAGTGAGACTATTGTCCAGGTTTAGCAAAACCAGCCCGGGTTGTTTGCCAACCTCAAAGCTTCCCAATTCTTTTTCATAACCCAGCGCTTTCGCCCCGTTGAGGGTAGCCCAGCGAAGGAGGGTTTCGAAGGAAATATAGGATTGATAGCGGGCAATGGTTTTCATCTCTTCGAGAATCGACAATTGCCAATTGGAAGTCAAACTGTCTGTGCCAATGGTCATTTTGGCCTCAGCTTCCATAAAATGCTGGTAATTGGGCAGCCTGTTTTCTATATACAAATTGGCATTGGCACAGGTAGCCCAGTAGACCTTGTCGCTCCATTGTTGTGCCGCAGCTATGTCCTCAGGAGTACTCATGGTATTGTGGACAAAAAGGGTTCGGCTGTTGGGGTTCAAGTGCTGGATTGCATAGTGAATAGAGTGTTTTCCGGTAGCGGGAAAATGACTGGTATCAAAACCGAATCCCTTGTACCAATCAGCGAATGCACCTCCTTTGCTCAGAAAGAAATCATTTTCATGAGGCGTTTCCTGGTTGTGGATGCTAACAGTGATATTTTCAGGGTTTTGCTTTCGAATGCGTCCAAACAGAGAGGGAGAAACCGTATAAGGCGCGTGGGGAACACAGCTTTTTTGGTTGCCATTGCTGTCATCGTGTTGTTCAAAAACTTGGAGGTATTGCTCGAAGGTACTGTCTGCACGTTCGTTTTGAAGGAAGTCGAACATTTCCACGAAAGTATAATAGCGTAAAGAACTATTGCGCTTGGTAGGGATGGTATCAGCTTTGTTGGAAATATCCCCCACGGCGACAATCCCCCCATCGTACATTTCCCGGTCAGCTTGTGCTATGGCATCCATGATTTCTTCCATAGGGACTTCGCGCAGAGAAACTACCTTGGAAAGGAAGGGCAGCAGCCCTGTCCCTGTCTCTACGCGCCCCTTCATGTGGGATAATTCCAAATGGCAGTGGGTATTGACAAAACCGGGTGTCAGGACTCCCTTGAGTTGTTTGACGCTTACCGGATCATGCTGGTCAGCAGGGTCTATGCTCAAAATGGTACCTGAGTCATTGGTTACGATGACATGGTTTTCTAAACCAGGACCCGTAACGGGCATGATCAGGTCTGCGGTGAATTTTTCAATAGCCATAATTTGATGTTGTTGGGTTGGCAAAGATACACTACCTCAGTCCACGCTTTCGCAGGTTAGCCCTATATCGAGCAGCATTCTGATTGTGTTGGCTAAGGGTTTTGGCAAAGTTGTGAAAACCAGTACCGTCCCCAACGGCACAGAAAAATAGATAATCATGTTTTTCGGCATTGAGTACAGCGTCAATGCTGGAAATGGAAGCCATACTGATAGGTCCCGGTGGTAAACCTGCGTATTTGTAGGTATTGTAGGGGGAGTCGAAAAGGGTATGGTAATCAGTTACCCGGGGAGTGTCAAAGTCACGGGTTGCAAAAACGGCGGTAGGATCTGCTTGTAATAGCATGCCTATGCGAAGGCGGTTCAAATAGACACCCGCCATTCTGGTTTTTTCTTCGTTTCGCAGGGTCTCTTTTTCTACAATGGAAGCAAGGGTGTAAACTTCATTTCTGTCTAGTCCAAGTTTGTCTGCTTTCGCTTGCCTGTCTTTGGCAGTCCAGAACTTTTCTTGTTCCCGTTGCATGCGTAAGAGGAATTCCTTAGGGCTGGTGTTCCAATACAGTTCGTAAGTATTTGGGATGAACAGAGATATCAGGCTTTCTTTGGTGACTCCGAGTGATCGGAGCACTTCGGGATCCGACATTGTTTGGAAGATAGAAATGGAGTCGGCTTCCAGATACCGGGCAGCTTTGCCTGCGATGTTTTCAGGCAAACGTTCGTTGGTAAGAATCACTTTTACAGGGGCTTGTGGTCCATTGCGAAGGTGTCGGATCAATTCTATATAGCCCATTCCGGGATCCAGGGCAAACCGTCCGGATCGCATGGGCATCCTCGGGTATTTCATGTAATCTGCCAGCGTAGTAAAAAGCTGCTCTCTGGGGATACAACCTTTCGATTTGAGCGAGTCAACTACCTGGTTGAAATTCGCTTCAGCAGGGATCAACAAAATTGGATCTTCCAACTCTTTGGGAACCGCAGTTGCTCCCAGGATGAATCGCCAAAGGAAAAAAACGCCAAGTAATCCCAGCAACATTACACCGGCAATTAATTTGCTCCAAAACTTCATCGTTTAATTTTTTGATAAAATTATAGGATATGGAATTAATATGCTTCCCGATCAGAGGGGAAGTCGCCTGATTTTACGTCTTGTATATAATGCTCCGTGGCATTTTTTATGGTTTCAAAAAGGTTGAGGTATCGACGAAGAAACCGCGGTTGGAAAGATTTGGTGATGCCAAGCATGTCGTGTAAAACCAATACCTGCCCATCAGCATGGGGCCCGGCCCCAATGCCAATCGTCGGCATGGAAATTTGTTTGGCAACTTTTTTGGTGAGTTCCGAAGGAATCTTTTCCAGTACTACTGCAAAACAACCCAGTTCTTCCAACAAACGAGCATCGGACAGAAGCTTGTTGGCTTCTGCTTCCTCTCTCGCCCTGACAGTATAGGTACCGAATTTGTATATGGATTGCGGTGTAAGGCCTAAGTGCCCCATAACTGGTACGCCTGCGGATAAAATTCGTTTGATGGAGTCTTCAATTTCTACCCCCCCTTCCAGCTTTACTGCGTGTGCACCCGATTCTTTCATGATGCGTATGGTGGATTCCAGGGCTATTTTGGAGTTGCCCTGGTAAGACCCGAAAGGCAAGTCCACTACCACCAAGGCTTTTTTGACCGCTCTTACCACAGACGAGGCATGGTATATCATTTGGTCTAGTGTGATGGGGAGCGTCGTCTCATGGCCAGCCATTACATTGGAAGCAGAGTCTCCGACCAGTATGATGTCTATCCCGGACTCATCAACAATGGTAGCCAGAGAGTAGTCATATGCCGTTAGCATGGCAATTTTTTCTCCTTTTTGTTTCATCTCCTGAAGTACATGCGTTGTGATTCTCTTGACTTCCTTGCTTACGGACATGTTTTTAGTTTTAATGGTGTGCACACAAGATAAAGAATTAAACAAAGATCAAAGGGAGAGGTTTTAGATTTGGACCTTACAAGGCTGTCAAATTGGCAGCTTTTGCTGCGAATTTTTGCCGCTTACTCTAAGTCTGTCAGGTCAAATCTGAAAATTAGTCACGATTTTGACTCTAAAATACCCGGATAGGGTTTGGCATATCAATTG
>JALQTV010000147.1 GCA_023268675.1 Saprospiraceae bacterium
GCCAATATCCCTGAGCAAGCCCGTGAGCTCGCCCGAGGCGAAAGGAAAATCCTTTTGCCGTTTGATGATAAACTCATCAAGCGTGATAATTCGATTCATATTTGGTTAGATTTGGTTGAAGGTCTTTCAAATTTACCCAAAACTTGCGAAGGCAATGGAAAGCCTGTAAATAATTGCTATTTTTGCAGAAGATTTATTCTCCAATATGCCATAAAAACAACCTTTGAAAGAACTAGCCTATCTCAATCAATACCTGTACAAATACCGGTGGCGCTTGTTGCTGGGTTTCATCTTTATTTCCCTTTCCAATTATTTTCGGGTACTGCAGCCGCAGATGATACGCGAAGCATTGGATCTGGTTGTAGGCAACATTGGCCTTTTCCGCATGATGGCGGGATTCGAGTTGCGCCAGGAATTCGTCCGTACCCTGGGCAAAAGCTTGCTCCTTTTCGGAGTTGTGGTGATGAGCCTTGCCATATTGATGGGCATCTTTATGTTTTTCATGCGACAAACCATCGTCGTGATGTCGCGCTTGATTGAGTACGATCTCCGAAAGACGATCTTCACACACTATCAAAAGCTGGACCTTGCTTTCTATAAAAGCCATAATACCGGTGACCTCATGGCGCGGATCACCGAAGATGTATCCAAAGTGCGCATGTATGTAGGTCCCGCCCTGCTGTATGGCATCAACCTGGTTTCTCTTTTCATCATGGTTATTTATTCCATGATCAACGTAAGCCTGGAACTCAGTATTTACAGTTTGATCCCCCTTCCTGTGCTTTCTATTTCGATTTATTATGTGTCCAACCTGATCAATAAAAAGAGTGAGGTCATCCAGAAACAACTGGCCAATCTGAACAGCATCAGCCAGGAGGTTTACTCCGGGATACGAGTCGTCAAGTCCTATGTACAGGAAGCACCCATGAGCCAGCATTTTGAGACCCAGTGTCAGGACTACAAGGAAAAGTCACTCGGTCTGGCACAGGTCAATGCCTTTTTTTATCCCCTTATGGTCCTGATGATAGGCATGAGTACCATTCTGACCGTTTATATAGGTGGTTTTCAGGTGGCCAAAGGAACCATCAGTCCCGGTAACATTGCCGAATTTGTCATTTATATCAACATGCTGACCTGGCCGGTTACAGCCATCGGGTGGATCGCTTCCATCATTCAACAGGCTGCTGCTTCGCAGAAAAGGATCAATGAGTTCCTCCACACAGCTCCCGATATTGCCAACAAAGGCACTTATTCGGGCCCCATTCAGGGCGATATCGTTTTCAAAGACGTAGCTTTTACTTACCCACATACCGGTATCAAAGCCCTGAAAGGCATCAATTTCCATCTCAACCCAGGTCAAAAGTTGGCCATCGTAGGCAAAACGGGTTCGGGAAAAAGCACCATAGGGGACCTGATGCTTCGTTTGTACGACATCAGTGAAGGAGAAATACTCATCGACAACAAGCCCATTCAGGCACATGACCTTTCTTCGCTGCGCAAAAGCATAGGCTACGTTCCTCAGGATGTATTCCTTTTTTCCGATAGCATTCACAACAACATAGCCTTTGGCGCTGAAGGAGAGGTACCGGAAGCCAATGTCGAAAAATTTGCCCGCTATGCCGCCATCTACGAAGACATCAAAGCCCTGCCGGAAGGATTCCAAACCATCATAGGCGAACGGGGAGTAACCCTTTCAGGAGGACAAAAACAACGTGTTTCCATCGCAAGAGCGCTGATCAAAGAACCCGATATCCTCATTCTCGACGATTGCCTGTCAGCAGTAGATACCAATACCGAAAAACAAATCCTCGGTTATTTCAACAATTACCTGCAAGACAAAACGACCATCATCATCACCCATAGAATCTATTCTCTCATCAAATTCGACCAGATCATTGTCATGGACGACGGCAAGATAACCGAAATGGGTACGCACGAGGAACTGCTCAAAAATAAAGGTTATTACTACGAGTTATTCGAAAACCAAATCCAGGAAGAAAACAGCCCTACCGAAGCAGGAAACAACTGATAATCGGACACTTATTACAAATAAATGAGCAGCTATAAAGATTTTTTGAATTAACTTGCAAAAAAGCTACATTTGTAAAGCAGAAAAAATTAAACTAACAAAATTCAATTAAAGTGGATAACGGAAACCAAAGAAGATTCGAGAGTGTGTATTCCAAGAAGGTCCGCGCCGGTAAAAGAAGAACCTACTTCTTTGATGTTCGTCGAACAAAAGGGGAAGACTACTACCTGACTCTAACCGAAAGCACCAGAAAATTCAATGGAGATGGGTATGAAAGGCACAAAATTTTCCTCTACAAGGAAGATTTCAACCGCTTTTTGGAAGGACTGCAGGAAACCATCGACTACATCAAGGCTGACCTGATGCCGGAATACGATTACGACGAATATACCCGTCGTCACGAGGAGTATGAAGCGGAATTGGAAAATTCCGAGCGCCATGACAATGATTATGATGATTCGGATGACAACCATGCCGAAGAAAATGACAAACACAAACTGGAATCTGAGGAAGATATGGAGTGGTAATTTCCAGGTAAAACATACTTTCTGCAAAAGCGAAACAGGAAATTCCTGTTTCGCTTTTTTAGTAACTGCCCAAATACCTGCGCATAAACCACTCCCCTGTCAACAACAACAATAGTAGGAAAAACAACAGACGCAGGTGTATCACTGCCCTTGTCTTGACCGTCTGATACATCACAGGTTTGAGCGTCGATCTCCCCTCCAGCAAAGCCGGAATTTCCTTCGTCTGCTCGGGAGAAAGCATCGCTCCTCCGGATTGGCTGCTCAACAAATTGAGCAAACGGTGATCTGCCCGGGTCTCATAAACTTCCAGTTGTATAGGCTGTACGCTAAAACTGCCCTCATAGGTAAAGACATTGCCATTGTAAAGCGTACGGGCTTCAAAAGTGTAATTGCCGGAAGCGAAGGCATTGGTCTCCAGTCGGTAAGCATTGGCTGTCTTGTCAAATGTATAGGGATAATCCTTACCGGAAACGTCTTTGATCAAAAGGGACACATCCGGGTCATTGACTAGCTCATAGTTGTCATTGTAAAGCTCTGCATTGAAACGTAGCAGCTCGTTTTCATCAAAAATTACTTTCGGGATGTCCACCCTGAATTTGCGCTTGTCTTCCTTGACACTCAGATACTGCGTGGATTGCTGGATGAATTGTCGGAAAATATCCTGGTTTTCGTGTTGCAAATAGTCAAAAAGGCGCCACTTCCAGATGCCCTCGGCACACAATACCCCCACGCGACTGTCTCCCTCCGTTCCAAAAACCATAAGGGGGTACGCGGTACTTACTTTTCCAATTCGTTGGTATAACAACACCTGCGCATCTGCACTTGCCTGAAATTCACCGAAAGGTGCAATGAGGGGTGCAAAGTTGGGAAGATCCTGCTTCAAATCCTCGTCTATGGTAAAGAGCGAAAAATTGTCATTTACCGTAGCCTGTACTTCGTTGTAACTGCGAAAATCTGCCTGCAGCGCGACTATACTTTGTGCATTGTTCAGGGCTGCTATATCACTTTGCAGCCCTGCTACAAACAATCGCGGTATATTCTTGTCGGCAAGCTCCCGGAGAATCGCATCCGCCCGGTTGTTGCGCGAAGGCAACTGGTGAAGTACCACAAAATCGAAATCCGAAAGCTTGTCTTTAAAATTTTTGGCGTAAGCCAGCGTCACCTGATAATTTTTATTGACTTCCAGACTTCGACGCAAAGCACTCAGGTCGGGATGCGGCGCATGGGCAAGCAATAGAATCTGCTGACGAGCATCCAATACATCGAGGAAAACATCCCTGCTGTTGTTGGCACTTACCGATTCTCCGGCTAGCGTTTCCAGTGAAAAGCGATAACGCTGCACCCCCGGTTTGGAAGGTTCCAAAACAAGTTCCTGCGTAGTAAAATAGTCGTTCTCATCTATCAACACCGGAAATTGCTGTTGCAATTCTGCCCTGCCCTCGTTATCTACCTGGTAAACGCGCAATGTCGTCCTGCTTCCCACGGCATTGCGGGCCGAAATGTCAGCCTGAAAACTCACCCGGTCTCCCAAATAAGCAATCTTGTTGTGAAAAACATTTGCCAGCACCAGGTCTTTTTTTATGGTAGTGTCCCCCAGACCTATCGCATACACCGGTGCTGCAGCTCCCCCCTTTACATAAAGTGGATTGCTTCCCTGATTAAAGGTGCCATCACTTGCCAAAATGATAGCTCCCAGCCGCTCACTGCCATGAACGTCATCAACGAAGTTCAAAAAATCAGAAATATTGGTAGCCTGATCGACAAAACCTGTATCAGCATCTTCCCTTACCGAACTTCCGAAAGCATAGTCTGCCACTTCATAGTTTTCTTCGAGGGAGGATTGCAATGCCTTCCAATCAGCAGCAAATCCCGCCAATTGCTCCGGAGTCATTCCCGCTGCTACAGAGGCAGAGGCGTCCCGCCCCATTACAATCACCGGTTTCTTGGAAGTAGTCACCAGAGAACGCAGCATGGGTTCCATCAGCAACAACGCAAGCAGGCTTACCGTTGCAAAACGGAGCATTGCCATGGTCCAGACCACCGCAGCAGGTTGTTCTTTAAAGGATTTGTCGCGATAATACAACAAGCCGGCAAATCCGACCCCTAAAAGCAGACAAATCAGTATATACCAGTTAGGATATGCGAAACTAAGACCTTCCATGTGCTTCAAGTACTCTTTTATTAACCATCCGAATCAAGATCAAAAGAAAACAAATTCTGTAAAAGATGCGGAATAAATTGTTAGTATTTTGTTAAACCCCTGTCGGGGAAAATCAATTTAATGCCTTATTATAGCATTTATGTAAGTGGGAACGTAATTTAAACGTTTATTGTTTTGGTGCGTTTCCCTGAAGAATGCTTCGTTTGAGATCGCATCAATTTCAACAAATGAAAAAGTATCGCATGAAAAAATTGTATTGGGCGCTGGGACTGGTATTCCTGTTTTCGCTGCCGCTAAAAGCAGCTTATATCCTGATTCCCATGGACGAATCCTCCCAAAGTAACCACCTCAAAGCTTATGGGATCACTTATTGGGTGTTGGAAAAAGGAAAGGAAGCCTGGTGGCTGCTCAATTACCGGGGAGGCAGCTTCGTTTTTGAACACAATGCTGTATTCGAAAGAGAATGCCTGACGCGTGGGGTGAGCTATGAGATCATTGCAGATGCCCAATACGCCAAAATACTCGATGAAATTGCCAATGAAGAGGTAAATATGGATGCCATCAAGCTGGAAAAGGCCCCCAAAATTGCCGTATATACGCCCGAAGTAAACCTACAGGGAGAAAAGATACAACCCTGGGACGATGCCGTGACCCTCGTACTGACCTATGCCGAAATCCCCTATGAAACTGTTTACGATGAAGGGGTGTTGAGTGATGAACTTGTTGAATACGACTGGCTACACCTTCACCACGAAGACTTCACAGGACAATACGGAAAGTTTTACCGCACTTATCAAAACCAGGCCTGGTACCGCCAGAGCGTGCGAAACATGGAAGAAATGGCTCATTCGCTAGGATTTGATAAGGTTTCCCAGCTCAAACTGGCCGTGGTCAAACGCATCAAAGAGTACGTTTTCGGCGGTGGATTTATGTTTGCCATGTGTTCTGCTACGGACACCTATGATATCGCTCTGGCAGCCGAAGGAGTGGACATCTGTGCCAGCATCTACGATGGTGACCCCGCTGATCCGGATGCGCAGCAAAAGCTGGACTATTCCCAAACCTTCGCTTTCAAGGACTTCAAACTCATCATGGACCCGCTCTTTTACGAACATTCTACCATTGACAACAATGTAGGCCGCAATGTGCCAGTCCAACAGGATTACTTTACGCTTTTTGATTTTTCGGCCAAGTGGGACCCCATCCCGACCATGCTCACACAATCCCATACCCGCACCGTCAAAGGGTTCATGGGGCAGGCCACCGCTTTCAAAAAACAGTACATCAAAACCCAGACGCTGATTCTGGGCGAAAACAAACCGGCAGATGAGGCGCGGTATATTCACGGGATATTCGGCAAAGGGTTCTGGACCTTCTATGGCGGTCACGATCCGGAGGATTACAAACACTATGTCAATGAGCCTGATACGGATCTCAACCTACACCCCAATTCCCCGGGGTACCGCCTGATACTTAACAACATCCTGTTTCCCGCAGCTAAGAAGAAGCAACGCAAAACCTAAGCCGATAAAGATTTGTTTGCCCTTTTTGACGAATACCAATAACCCAAAACACTATGAAAATCTTTCGCTTATTGTTCTGGATATTACTGCTCGTGGCTGCTTTCTTCGGAGGCATGATCTGGAATGGCAATTTCTCCTCTCCTCGTGTTGAAAGCCCCGATGCAGGCAAAGCCAACCTGGTTTCCATGGAAAATACAGCCGGGGAAGAACGTGAGATAAATGCCGCCCCGGCCCTGCCGGAAAAATTGACCGCTTCCGAAGTGGCTACCATCAACCTGTTTCAGGAGGCAGCTCCCTCTGTGTGCTACATTACCACTACCAATAGAAGCTATAACTTCTGGACCGGTGATTATTCGGAAGTCCCTTCCGGAAATGGTTCGGGTTTTATCTGGGACAATCGCGGACACATTGTCACCAACTACCACGTAATCCAAAATTCCAGCAGCGCACAGGTTACCCTTGCCGATCAATCAACCTATGAAGCAAGGGTAGTTGGTACAGCCCCGGAAAAAGACCTGGCAGTACTCCTGATAGACGCACCCCGATCTGCCCTGCAACCCATCCCGGTAGGTGCTTCGGGCAACCTCAAAGTCGGACAGTCCGTGTTTGCCATCGGCAATCCCTTTGGACTCGATCAGACCCTGACAACCGGAATCGTAAGTGCCCTGGGACGTGAAATCAAGTCTGTTGCAGGCATTCCCATTCGAAATGTCATACAAACAGATGCAGCCATCAACCCCGGAAATTCCGGCGGCCCACTGCTCAATTCTTCGGGTGAACTGATCGGTGTCAATACAGCTATTTACAGCCCTTCCGGCGCTTCAGCTGGCATCGGTTTCTCTATC
>JALQTV010000148.1 GCA_023268675.1 Saprospiraceae bacterium
CATTGGACTCTGCATCGGCCTCTCCCTTGGCCACTTCATCAATTTCGTGACGAATCTGTATCATGGCCTCACAGAAGCGGTCGAGCTCTTCCTTGTCTTCACTTTCGGTAGGCTCAATCATGACAGTATCGGGCACGGGCCACGAAAGGGTAGGAGCATGAAAACCATAATCCATCAGTCGTTTTGCTACATCTTCGGCACCGGCAATGGGCTTGAAAGGACGAATGTCTATGATTAACTCGTGTGCCGACCTGCCGTTTTCTCCGGTATAAAGGACGTTGAAATACTTTTCGAGTCGCGCTTTGATGTAATTGGCATTCAAAATAGCGTATTTGGTAGCGTTGGTGACGCCTTCCGCACCTAGCATTTTGATGTAAGCATAAGAAATAAGAAGGATGCTGGCACTTCCCCAAGGTGCTGCAGACACGGCGTTGATGCCCTGAGCCCCACCTACTTCCACCAACGGATGCTTGGGAAGGAAGGGAGCCAGGCTGTCGTTTACACAAATGGGGCCCATACCCGGGCCTCCACCTCCGTGTGGGATGGCAAAGGTTTTATGTAGGTTCAGGTGACAGACATCGGCGTGAATGGTTCCCGGGCTTGTCAAACCTACCTGGGCATTCATATTGGCACCATCCATGTACACCTTTCCACCGTGGTGGTGGATAATGTCACAAATTTCCCGAATGCTGGTTTCAAATACTCCGTGAGTAGATGGATAAGTCACCATCAGGCAAGACAGCTTGTCTTCATATTTAGCAGCCTTTTCCTGCAAATCTGCTACGTCAATATTGCCCTGGTCATCGCATTGTACCACGACAACTTCCATACCGGCCATTACGGCACTAGCAGGATTGGTACCATGAGCAGAGGAAGGAATGAGGGCGATGTTTCTGTGGTGATCTCCACGTGCTTCGTGGTAAGCTCTTATGGTCATCAAGCCTGCATATTCACCCTGGGCACCCGAGTTGGGTTGCAGCGAGCAGGCAGTGAAACCGGTTACCTCGCAAAGGTATTGTTCCAGTTCTTTGAAGATCTTTTGGTAGCCTTTCGCCTGATCTGTCGGAACAAAGGGGTGTAAGTTTGCAAAGGCAGGCCAGCTAACGGGAATGAGCTCTGTCGCAGCGTTGAGCTTCATGGTACATGATCCTAGCGGGATCATGGAATGCATCAGGGACAGGTCTTTGTTTTCCAGCTGCTTGATGTACCGCATCATTTTCGATTCGGTATGGTATTTATTGAAGACCGGATGAGTCAGATAGGCCGAACTTCTGCGCATTTCTACAGGAATTTCTGCCTGATGCAACAATTGTGAATCGGCACTGTCATTTTTGCCAGTACCCTGAGCAAAAATCTGCACCAGGTCAGCAAGATCTTTCCAGGTCATGGTTTCATCCACGGTAATCTGGATGGTATCTTTTGTATAGTGGAGGTTGATCTGGTTTTCCAGCGCCAATTGGTTGATTTTTTCCCGCACCGGAGGAGTGACAATCACTGAAAGCGTATCGAAATAGCTTTTGTTTTTCAATGAATAACCCAGTTTTTCCAGATTGGCATAGAGGCTGGCTGCCATTTTGTGGGTGCGTACGGCAATGGCGCGGATACCATCAGGACCGTGATAGACGGCGTACATGCTGGCCATAATAGCCAGAAGTGCCTGGGCGGTACATATATTTGAGGTAGCTTTTTCTCTCCTTATGTGCTGCTCGCGAGTCTGTAGAGCCATACGCAGGGCACGATTTTCATGAGCATCAACTGACACTCCAATGATACGGCCCGGAATCAATCGCTTGAAGTCTTCTTTGGTGGCAAAAAAAGCTGCGTGGGGGCCACCGTAACCCATAGGTACACCGAAACGCTGTGTATTGCCAACTACGGCATCAGCTCCCCATTCGCCCGGAGGAGTAAGCAGGGCAAGACTGAGAATGTCGGCAGCCACAATGACGTATATTCCTTTGGCTGCTGCTTTTTCGACAAGTTCGCGGTAATCGGCTACCCGACCATCCATGCCAGGATATTGTAAAAGGATGGCAAATGTCTTGTCGCTGAACTCGAAATGATGCCAATCCTGAATTTTTACGTTGATATCGAGTGGCTCCGAGCGGGTTTGGAGTACGTCGATGGTCTGCGGGAATACATTGCTGTCTACCAGTAATTCATTGGCTGCGTCGCCTTTGGCCCGCTTGTTTTTCAAGGAATAAAACATGCTCATTGCCTCTGCAGCAGCTGTCCCTTCGTCCAGAAGCGAGGCATTGGCAATCGGCAGGCCGCTAAGGTCGCTGACCATGGTCTGGAAATTCAGCAGCGCTTCCAGACGACCCTGCGAAATTTCTGCCTGGTAAGGCGTGTATTGAGTGTACCAACCCGGATTTTGGAAAATATTTCTCAGAATGACGGATGGCGTCACAGTACCATAATATCCCAGACCAATATAGGAGCGGAATACCTTATTCAGGTCAGCTGTCTGCTGCAATTCATTGAGGAAATCAAATTCTGACTGGGCCTTTGGCAAATCCAGTTGTTTATCCATACGGATTTGCGCTGGTACGGTTTCATCAATCAGCTGATCCAGCGAATCTACTCCTATGGTGCGGAGCATGGCATCCAGTTCCCCGGCATTGGGACCGATATGTCTTGTTTCAAAACGATCGAATCTTTCGAATTGGCTCATAAGTATTGTCCGGCGTATTTGATTAGGAAATAATTTTGGCAAATTTAACACAAATCAACGTCCTTTCAACACTTGAGGGCTGCCTTGGTTCTAATTTTCTGAATATTCCCGGACTATATGCGCTCTATGATCATAGCAGAAGCTCCACCACCGCCATTGCATAGGGTTGCCATACCGAGGCGAGCCTGCTGCTGCTGCAAAATATGTGTCAGCGTAACCAGGATTCTGGCACCTGAGGCGCCGAGTGGATGTCCCAGACTAACCCCACCACCATGTATGTTTATTTTTTCTTCTGGTACTTCCAGGACCTTACTGAACGCCATCGGAACTACGGCAAAGGCTTCGTTTACCTCAAAAAAGTCTATTTCTGACAGTTGCACCCCGGCTCTTTTTGCTGCTTTCGGTGCTGCAAGGGTGGGGGCTGTGGTAAACCAGGCGGGTTCCTGAGCCGCATCAGCATAGGAAAGGATGCGTGCCAGAGGTTGGATACCCAGCGCTTCTGCTTTTTCTCTGCTCATCAATATCAGCGCCGCCGCTCCGTCATTGATGGTGGAGGCGTTGGCAGCCGTGACGGTGCCTTCTTTGGTAAAAGCAGGTCGCAAAGAGGGGATTTTGCTGAAATTGACCTTGGTAAATTCTTCGTCGGTACTGACCATCACCGGATCGCCTTTTCTTTGAGGGATAGGAACGGGGACGATTTCTTCGGCAAATTTGCCATTTTCAGTGGCTTCCGCCGCCAGTCTGTAGGATCGTATGGCATAGCGGTCTTGTTCTTCGCGGTTAAATTGAAATTTTTCGGCTGTTTGATCCGCAAAAACCCCCATCGCCTGGTGATCATAGGCATCCAAAAGGCCATCTCTCGATAAGCCGTCTATCATTTTCACATCACCGTATTTGGATCCCCATCGGTTTTGAGGGGCATAATAGGGGATATTGGACATGCTTTCCATACCGCCACAAACGACTACTTGGTTTTGTCCCAACTGTATGCTTTGAGCAGCCAACATGACGGATTTTAATCCTGAAGAACAAACTTTATTGATAGTGGTGCAGGGAACCTCGTATCCGAGTCCTGCGCCAAGGGCGGCCTGGCGCGCAGGTGCCTGCCCCAAATTGGCTGAGACTACGTTTCCGAGAAAAACTTCTTCCACTTCCGAAGGATCCAGCTTTATCTTGTCCAGTGCTCCCTTGATGGCAATGCTGCCCAATCTGGTGGCCTCGATCGAGGATAAACTCCCCCCGAAACTACCCTGAGGGGTTCTTACTGCAGATACTATATATACCTCTTTCATGGATTGGTTAAATTTGGTTGGCACAAATATACTATTCTGGGCTTAAATGTGGCAGCAGGGTGCGCGCAGCTCAAAACCAACCTGAAGTTTTCACTTGTGGACTTTTTTGGGAAAAAAAATTGAAAATTTTCATTTCAAAGCTATCATAGAAAAAATTGTCAGGTAAAATTCTGAAAATCAAATATTAAAATCCTTATCCGGGCTTGGCGTGTTGCCGCTTTCGCGTAAAAACATGTGGGTTGACTATCTCAGTTTGGGACTTATTTTTGACCAATCCTTGAAATTTCATTAAATGCTTCTTATATTTGCAGTCCATTCAAAAGTAATGAATGTCAAATCGCGGCGTGGAGCAGTTGGTAGCTCGTCGGGCTCATAACCCGAAGGTCGTAGGTTCAAGTCCTGCCGCCGCTACAAAGAAGGCCAATCGGAAACGGTTGGCCTTCATTATTTCAGCCTGTTGGCAAAAAGGCAACCTGCTTGTCCCTCCCAAAGCCAAAGACACTTCCCTTACATTAAGTTACCAGTTTTTGTATCGTCAATGGAAAAGATCAGAGTTAAAATTTGTTGCATACAAAATATAGCAGAAGCTAAAATGGCCATTCGTTATGGTGCGGATGCTCTGGGATTGGTAGGAAGCATGCCTTCGGGGCCCGGGGTTATTGAGGATAGTACCATCCGGGCCATTGCCCGTCAGGTACCTCCTCCACTGGCTACCTTTTTGCTGAGCAGCGAGACAAACCCAAATGGAGTGCTGGCTCACTACGAAAAGGTCCATACGACCGCCATTCAACTGGTGGACACTCCACTGCCGGGAACATGGAGCCTGCTCAGGAAAAATCATCCACAGGTAAAAATCATTCAGGTAATCCACGTTCTTAATGAAAAAAGCATCGGCGAAGCTGTCGCAGCATCAGATTCTGTGGATGCCCTCCTGTTGGATAGTGGTAATCCTGCTCTTAAGGTCAAAGAACTCGGAGGCACAGGTCGGGTGCATGACTGGAAGCTGAGTAAGAAAATCAGGGAAGCCGTGGGGGTGCCGGTTTTTTTGGCCGGAGGCCTGAATGCAGACAATGTGCAGGAGGCAATAGAGATGGTACAACCCTTTGGGGTGGACCTTTGTAGTGGAGTCCGCAGCTCCGGCAGGCTGGATGAACAAAAACTGGAGGCTTTTTTCAGAAGTATCGGGCAATGAAAATCCAGTCCCCCCGGAATAGTGAAAATACCTTACCTTGAGAGGCGAGGCATCAGCTATGGCATGTCTCGACAAAATCAATTAGAGCGAATTTTTAAACACCTTTTTCATGCCCAATTACGAGATTCTCGAAGCCATGCGCAAATCCGAGCGCCAGAGAATAGCCAGAAGACTGCTGGATCTGAAAGATGGATTGAAGGAAAATATTCCGGTAAAAACCCTGGATAATCTGTTGCTGGCTACCTGGAATATCCGGGAGTTTGACTCTGCAAGCTATGGCAAGCGATCAGACGAAGCAATTTTATACATCGCCGAGATAATCGATCACTTTGATCTGGTAGCGGTACAGGAAGTCAGGGACGACCTGGAGGGCTTGTATCGTCTGATGAAAATGCTGGGCAAATGGTGGGATGTGATCTTTACAGATGTCACAGAAGGAGCCGCAGGCAACAACGAGCGCATGGCTTTTTTGTTCGATTCCCGGAAAGTGCGCTTCGGAGGCCTTTCAGGCGAGGTAGTGCTCCCCGAAGAAAAAGATGAATCCGGTGTCCTGCGCCCCGTTCGGCAATTGGTGCGGACGCCCATGATGGTCGGCTTCAAAGCAGGCTGGTATGAGTTTGTACTGGTAACCGTGCATTTGATTTACGGGGAAGACAAACCCGATTCTGAGGAACGTGTGAGAGAGGCTGAACTACTGTCAAATTTTTTGGCGAAAAGAGCCGATGATCCCACCGCCTGGTCAAAAAATATGGTCCTGCTGGGGGATTTTAATATTTTCAAACCGGATAACCTCACTTTTGAGAAAATTGCCACCAACTTTTTTATCCCGCAGGCACTGCAAAAACTGCCTTCTAATGTTCCGCAAAACAAACACTACGATCAAATAGCTTTCCGCTCTCCTTTTATCAATGACTTTCGGGAAAAAATAGAATCCGGGCAAATAAAGGTGTACGCAGGGGTATTCAATTATTTCGAACATGTGTACCGCGAAGGCGATGAGCGATTGAAGGCGTACCGCGAAGAAATGGGAGCATCGCTGGAAGTCAATTCCAGAGGGGAACCCCGAACCGAGGAAGGGAAAGCGAGTTACTTCAAAACTTACTGGCGCACCCATCAAATGTCTGACCATTTACCCATGTGGATAGAGATCCCGATCAACAGAAGTGTACAGTACTTGCAGGATTTTTTGAAATAACTTCCAATTTTAACTGAATTTTAAATTTTGGCCGATTTTGGGTGAAAATTGACAAAAACTTGAATGTTTTGTTTTATTTTCGTATCTTAGTTTAGTTGTCAAACTAAGTTTGAAACATTTTTTACATCAAACCCAATAGATATGCCAAGTTTTGAAATCAAAAGCTACAGAGTTAGCAGAGAGGAAAGTTCTTCTCCCTATGCCTACATCGTATTGACCGGAGACTCATGGTTTAAGGCCAAGATCAACTTCGAAAACCAGGCCAGCCCAAGGAAAGCACAGGCAGCCGATGATCGCGGTTTTGTTGAGTTTTCTATGGATTATAAGGATCTGGATCGGGTAGTTGCCAAATTGCAGGCAGAACCTGGACTGAACCTTAGATGGGGATCGAATGCCGGCAAACCCTTCGAATTGACCCGCTAAGATCTGCCAAAATCCGACATCGGCTAACCAAGCTCTACATCTGAAATTTGTAAAAAGCTAACAATCACCCATAAGTTTTCAGGTCTCTCGTTGCGTTCCTGGACTACATTCTTACGTGTTGCCGCAAGGATAAAATTAAGAGAGGCTACTCCCCGTTATAAATCGACAATTTCGAGGCAACCCTTTTGGGCAGGGCTGTTAAATTCTTGATGTATTATTTCACACCGTAGTTGATAATTAT
>JALQTV010000149.1 GCA_023268675.1 Saprospiraceae bacterium
GGGTGACCAGGTCTTGATCTGTATGATGTTTCCTTTGGAAAAGTCAATTGGATCCGGTAATTCCAAAAACGACCCTGCCCAGACTTCTGCTCCCGCTACTTTTTCCATGCGCACCACATTGGAGGTAGTATTAACACCTGATTTGTCAGGGTTAGCAGCTACACCCGAATACGCATTGCCAAAATTGATGAAAGCATATTCTAACTGAGTGGATTCGAAATTCAAAGGCAATGCCAGCACCTCCTGAACGTTATCATCAACTATACTGATGTTGTCAAAATAATATTCAGCTCCGTCTCCTGAGTTGCCGAAGTCAAAGAAAACCACTACCCTGTGGTATTCATTGCTGAGATTTTGTGCACTGAAATCGTAAGTAAGGTTTTCCCAGGCATCTGATGTGGTGGTATTTACATCGATTTCAGTAGAAATATTAGGGTCGAATTTGTTTTCCAACTTCATTTTGACCGTAGCTCCGCTCTTGGGTGACCACACCTGCATGCGGATTTTGTTTCCGGCACTGAAATCGATGGCATCAGGCAGTTCAATGAAAGACCCTGCCCAAATCTCCGCACCTGCCGCTTTAACCGTTTTAGTCACTACTGCACTGGTATTTACTCCACTGCGGTCCGGGTTGGCTACAATCGTAGAAAAAGCATTTCCGAAATTGACATAACTGTAGTTCAGCGAGGTAGATTCATAGTCTAGTGGCAACCCTAATACATCCTGTCCCAGGAATACATCGTCGTAGTAAAAGGTCTTATCTGCGCCATTGTTCCCAAAATCAAAGAACAATACTACCTTGTGCAATTCCGCACTCAAATCCTTGCCGCTAAAATCAAAGACCAGGTTTTCCCAGCCATTGGCGACAGTGTTGATAACGTCCACTTCCTGTGCTATGTTTCCATCGGTAGCATTTTCCAATTTCATTTTCACTGTAATGCCACTTTCCGGAGCCCAGACCTTGACTTGGAAGACCTGGTTTTCAGAAAAATCAATCGGATCAGCCAGTTGGAAAAAACTTCCTCCCCAGGTTTCAGCGGAAGCTGGTTTTACTGATTGTGCTACGCGTCCACTGGTATTGATACCACTTGCGTCGGGATTGTCAATCACCGTTGTAGTTACTCCCCCAAAGTTGACAAAACTATAATTGAACTGCTCACTATCGAAGTTAACCGGCAGTCTGAGCGCCTCAAAATCCTTTTGGATGGTGATGGTTTCAGTATAAGTCAATGTTGTGATAGAAGCTGATTTCGCCACAACCCGTATTTCATATTCTCCCAGATCCAAATAGGTGTGGGTAGCTGACGCACCTGCCAGAACACTGGTAGGTTCTTCATCGGCTACGTCTCCCCAATACACTTCGAAAAGGGTTGCATTGTCTGCACTTGGCGTCACCGTTACCTTCTTGGAATTAACCGGATCAAAACTAATGTTTACAACGAGATTTTCCGGAGCAGTAAAGCGGATCATGATGTCCTCTTCTTTTTCTGTTGATAGTCCGGTCAAACCATAAGCTACAACTCTTAGCTTGTAGTCTCCTTCCGCATAAATGTGGCTGGTTTTTTCACCTGCTTTCACTCTTGCCGGTGAACCACCGGTTCCATCACCAAAATAAATATCGAAATAAGCCGCACCGGTAGCTTCCGGATAAACGGTTAGCAAGCCACTGTCGTCGGTGGCGATTTGATAGGTCACCCGGATATCCGAGGGAGCCACAGCCTCTATGGTGTAGAATTCCTCTTTTTCACAAGCGGTGAGGGTGAAAACTACCGCCAGGATACCCAGGAAATAATTAAAGTATTGTTTCATGATCATTTAATTTTTAATATCCAGGATTATTTTGCCAGATATTCCCGGCCAATTCAATTTCTACCAGTGGAATGGGGAATAATTCGTGTTTACCGGTTTGAAAGCCGGAAATGAACTCTGAAGCTTTGCCCCAGCGTACAAGATCAAAGAAGCGATGTCCTTCTCCTGCCAATTCCAATCTTCTTTCGTTGTAAATCGCCTCAGTGAGACTTGAACCGGCGAGATTCAACCTTGGCATAAGTGCTCTGTCTCTTACTCGATTGAGGTAAGCCAGGGCTTTTGTCTCGTCCAGATTGCCCCTGCTGTTGGCTTCTGCTGCAAGCAAAAGGACATCAGAGAATCGAATAGCACGGTAATTGTTCAGGTGTGTCAAGTTGGGATCCTGGAAAGTTTCACCTTTCCTTGGCAAGTATTTGTGGTTAAAATACCCCGTGTGTTCGTAACCTTCAGACCACCCCACTTCGACACCATTTTGTGCCTGTTCTGTAGCCCAGGCCTCTATATCAAATACGGTAGGTTTGTAACGGGCATCTGCCGGATCATACGCTGCGGCCAATTCGGGAGTCAGCACACAGAAAGAAAATCCATCGCGATAGATGGGTCCGCTGTAACCTCTGACTCCACTGAAGCCTACCATAACATTCCCTTCACTACACTGAAGGCATCCGAAACCGGCACCTTGTTCATTGGTGTATTGAATTTCAAACACCGATTCTATGTTGTTTTCCCCTTCCAGGGTAAAAATACTGCTGTAGTCTTGTTCGAGATCATACACACCAGAGTTGATTACCTCATCCAAAACACTCGCAGCCTGGCTGAATTTTTCCTGATACACCAGGACCTTACCCAGCAGTGCCTGAGCTGCACCCTTTGTCACCCTTCCTTTTTCTGCCTGTACCAAGGGTAGATTTGCAGCAGCAAAAGTCAGATCCTTCTCAATTTGAGCATATACTTCAGCTGCCGGGGTTCTGGGGAAGTTTTCGGCTTCGCCAAAATTCACCCGTTTGTCCAATGGCATGGGTACATCCCCAAAAAACTTAACCAGTTCGAAATAATAGTAAGCTCTCAGGAAAGCTGTCTGAGCCAATACTTCGTCCTTTCCCTCGAAATCTGTTTTGTCGCGGAATTCAAAGATGTAGTTGCAACGATTGATTCCGGCGTACATCCAGTTCCAGGTGCTTCTCAACTGATCGTTGACGATCCCGTGTCTCATGTCATCAACTTCCTGAAAGCCAGGAACATCGGTAGCGTTTTCTCCTCCGCAAAGGGCATCATCAGAAGCCATGATAGACAACATAACGTTGACATAAGAAGACTGAAGCATATCGTAAGCTCCTACCAAAGCTTCCTGGTAATCTGTCTCCGAATTGAAGAAATTATCGGAGTTAATTTGATTGATCGGTTGCACATCGACAAAGTCATCACAGGACCACAAAAGGGTCAGCATACCGAAGATATAGGTAAATGCGGTTAAGCGTCTATTTTTCATAACTTAGAAAATTACTTTTAGTCCGGAAATATATGTCCTTGCCTGTGGGTAAAACCCGATGTCTATACCTGATGCCAATGGGTCACCGGAAGAAATATTGGGATCGTAACCGGTGAAGCGGGTAAGGGTGAAGAGGTTGTTGACAGATGCGTAAAGTCTGATCTGCTGCAATCCACTGCTTCCCAACCACGATTTCGGGAAAGTATATCCCAACTGAACATTTTTAATACGCAGGTAAGAACCATCCTCAATCCAGAAGTCTGAAAACTGATCGTTGTCATTGGCACCTATAGAGGCTTTGGGAAAGTCTTCACTTGTAGAAGGTCCATACCAGCGATCAATGTAATATGCTGTCTTGTTGGTTAATGGAAGGTTTCTCTCGTAGTTTCTAACCAGATCCCTCCCTGTTTGTGCCTCTGCAAAAGCAGAAAAGTCAAGGTTTCTAAACTTGGCGTTGAAACTCATACCGAATACGTATTCGGGGATAGGATTACCAATGAACGTACGGTCATTTTGGTCAATGACACCATCTCTGTTCAGGTCTACATATTTCAAATCCCCCACACTTGCATTTTGTTGTTTTGCGTGGTTTTCAATATCACCCTGAGACTGGAAGATGCCATCTGTTTTGTATCCAAAGAAATACCCGATAGGCATTCCTACTTCCCAACGAGTAGGAGGTAGATTTCCAATGCCAAATACTCCACCTGAAATGAAGGCTACTCCGTCGGCCAGGCCGGTAGTTTCATTTTTCAGTTTGGTTGCATTGAAGCCCAGGTCGAAGGTAAGGTCCTTTCCTATGCGGTCACTATAGTTCAATTGCAATTCAATCCCTGAGTTTCGGATAGAGCCTGCATTGGCTACCGGAGCTGCTGCACCCGGAGCAGAAGCACCCGTCAACCCTGATACAGGAACTGTCAACAACAGATCATTACTTTCTTTCACGAAATAGTCAGCAGTTACTGAAATCTTCTCGTTCCAGAAACTTGCATCCAAACCGACGTTCAGCTGGGTATTTCTTTCCCACTGGATTTCAGGGTTTGGAATTGCTCCGATGGCTTTCCCGCTTCTGTCAAGCCTATTGCCATCAAAAACGTACTCTGCCTCACCGTTGAGAGAGGATACATAGCGAAAATCACCTATTTTATCATTACCTGTTTCACCATAGCTAAAGCGCAACTTAAGAAAGTCTACATTGTCCATGTCCTGCATGAAAGATTCCTGTGAAACCACCCAGCCAAGTGCTACCGAGGGGAAGTAACCAAATCGATAATCAGGACCAAAGCGCGACGTAGCATCTCTGCGGAGAATAAGGGACACCAAATACTTGGAATCATAACTGTATTCTGCTCGTGCAAAAACAGAAGCCAGTCGGAAGATGCCTCTTCCGGAGCTTGTGCCTCCGTCTCTGATTTCATTGGCCTGTGAGAGCGCCGCAAAGTTGTAAGAATTATTAGGTATGCCAAAACCTGTTCCGAAAAGCCCGCGGTATTTTTCCTCGTAGAGGGAACTACCCAACGTAGCTTTTACTTTGTGCAGGGTGGCAAAGGTACGGGAATAATTGATCACATTGTCCCAGGCCCAGCTGCTAAACAACTGGAAGTTCTCATTAACCACACTCTCGGTGTTGTTGAAAACCTTTCCAACCCCGTAGTAGATTTCCGGACCAAAGTCGATATATCGAACATTAGAATAATTGAATGCCAAACTACTTTCGATAGACAGTCCTTCTACCGGAGTAAAAATCAAGCCTGTCTTTCCATTTACTCTATCCACATCGGTACGATTGAAAGTATTGGCTATCTGTGCCAGTGGGTTGATCACCTCACTTCCCAGACCATCCGCCAGGGTAAAGTTGCCCTGTGCATCATACACGGACATCAGGGGACTCATATTGAGTGCATTGAAAAGCACAGAACCCAAAGAATTTTCAAGCAATCCGCGGCGCAATACATTTGAATAAGCGACGATAGACTGGAATTTGAGGGACTTGGAAAGTTCGGTTTCGTAATTCAGGTTGGCATTGTAACGCTCAAAGAATGCCTTTTCACCGCCTACAATCCCCTCTTGTCTAAACCATCCCGCACCGATTGCGTAGGAAGAACGGTCACCACCACCTCGAACGTTGATGGTTGCGTTGGTAACCGGAGCTTGCTGAAACACTTCATCCTGCCAGTCTGTGCCCTCACCCAGGCTTGAAATATTGGTATAAGGAGGAAGGCTGCCTCCGTTGACATAAGCCTCGTTGATCAATACCGCATATTCCTGTGCATTGAGTACAGGAATTTTCCTGGCAGTTTCCTGAATGCCATAATAAGTGTGAAAATCTATGGTTGGTTTGGAAGACTGTTTTCCCTTTTTGGTGGTGATTAGGATCACCCCATTGGCTGCCTGGACACCATATATACTCGCAGAAGCATCCTTCAAAACGTTGATGCTTTCTACGGTAGAAGGATCTAGTGAACTCAGATCTTCATAACGTACTCCATCCACCAGAATCAGGGGATTGTTGTTGCCATTTGAGGTAATACCCCGGATACGGATATTGAATCCTCCACCGGGTGAACCTGATTGTGAGCTGATTTGAAGTCCGGCCGTCTGCCCCTGCAGTGCCTGCTCCAAACGAGTTGGATTGAGGCTTTCTACCTGATCAGCTTTTACAACAGAAACTGCTCCTGTGAGTTCCTTTTTGGTACTGGTTGAAAAACCCACTACAACCACTTCATCCAGCAGAGTTCCTTCTTCTTCCATCTCAATGGTCAGGAATTCAAAAGAATTGACGGTGAAATTGAAGTTTACCAATCCAATATAAGAACATTCAATCTCATCACCCGGACTTGCTTCCAGGGAAAAAAGTCCCTCGGCATCTGTCACGACTCCGCTCTGAGTACTTTTGTTATACACATTTGCGAAAGGGATGGGAGTCCCATCTTCCGCAAAAGTCACCTTACCCTTTATCATATTTGCTTGTCCGAACAGCAAAGCGGGTAAACAACATAACATGAACAATAACTTCTTCATAATACATTTTCTTGTAAAGGTTTAAATCTTACAGTCAGGGTACACATCAGGCAGCCGGGCAACAGAATTTCAAAATTTCAAAACGAAACAGATAAAATTTTGCCCTGACTACTTCATGGCCGTACAATATTACGGACACTTGGTAGGCCACTCTAATATTTCAGTACATCAAAACTACATCAAGGGAGACATCGCACCACATCAAAGGTTCATCAAAACATCATTTTCCAAAATAAAACCTGCTCAAGACAACCACCTCCCGATAAAAAAACCGGAAGCAGCGACACTGCTCGTAAGAAAGACTCCCCAAGGGATATCTACCCATACGACAGCTGCAGGCCACGACTTCAAAGTCGCCAGATTCGTAAGATCGTAGGTTGCATAACAAAAGAATCCAAACAAGGCTCCGTAAGGCAGCGCTCCAGTTTACTTCCCCCATCAGATGCCCCAATTGCTTCTGATAAAAACCTTTTCCAATGAATCCCAGCCACAACAGGTCTATGACCAGAAAAACGAGTAAAACTAACACGTAGAACAAGAAAAATTTTGGAACAGACATAAGCTACAATTTATTTGTTAACAAACTATTACAAAGGTTTTACACCTATTTTATTCGATTAAAGGACAATAAATTGAATTTATAGTTTGCATAAAAACTATGCTTGACTAAATTTGT
>JALQTV010000014.1 GCA_023268675.1 Saprospiraceae bacterium
AACCTGCTTCTGAGAGGAGCCCAATGTCGTGTCCCTGCAATGCGGGCTGCAGCAGGGCTTCGAGTTCGGTATCAGGTGTGCGTTTATTGAGTTCTTCGATTTCCCAGGAACCGATAGCCCGTTCTCCGGGTACTGCTTTCAGGAGTTGGCGGCTGGTTTTGGCACGTTCGCTGACTAGATAGGTAAGTTCGCTCAGGGTCTTGAAAACGTAGTCCGGTATACAGTCCCAGGCGTTTTCACCCAGAGGGGCAGGAATGAGAAAGAGCTTTCCGGTTTTTTTCATAGCTGAATTTTCAAAAAACAGCACAAAGGTAAAGAAATGCACCCATAAGAAAAATCTGTCCGAGTGCATGCTCCTGTAAGTTTTTGGTACTTTTGTACAAATGCAAGGCCATGAGCTGTTCTTATCATATTAAATTGCCCCAGTTCGAAGGCCCCTTCGACCTCCTGTTGTTTTTCATCGAGCGAGATGAACTGGATATCTACGACATTCCCATTGCCAAAATTACCGACGATTTTCTGCACTATATCCGCGAGATGAATGCACTCAACATCGACCTGGCTAGTGAGTTCATCCTGGTAGCTGCCACCCTTTGCCGCATCAAGGCGAAGTTGTTGCTGCCCCGCAAACCAGTGGATGAGGAAGGCAATGAGATCGATCCGCGCGAGGAGCTGGTTCAACGACTGATAGAATACAAACGCTACAAAGCGATCCTGGATGAGATGCGAGCGTTGGAAGAAAAGCGCGGACAGCAGTTTGAAAGAGGAAATGTCAGTTTGGAACTTCGTGCCCTGGCCAATAAAGCCCTCGCCGATATAGAACTGGAGCAGATCAATCTCTATAAATTGCTCCGGACTTTCGAGCGCCTTATGCGCGAACAAGAGGGTGCTGCCAACAAACAGGTACACCAGATTGTAACCTGGAATTATACGATTGAACAGCAACAGGAGTACCTGTACTCCCGGGTAAAAAATGGCAAGCGCGCCAGTTTTAAAAATATTTTCAAAGCCTGCAAAAACCGCATCCACGCTATCGTAACTTTTCTGGCCATGCTGGAACTGCTCAACCTCCAGCGCCTTCGCATTACTGCCGGCGAAGGCATCAATACTTTCTGGTTGGAAATGGGGGAATCCCCCGAAGAGGATCAGGAAATGCCGGATTTTGTGTAAAGAGTAAAGGGTTTAGCTTCTACCCCAAATTCCATCCCAGTAATTGCTGAAGGGTATTTGTAATCAAGACTTTCCGCTTCGGATCCAGGTTTTCTTCTTCCGAATCAAGCAAATAATGAGGCAAGCCGAATTTGGCAGCATCAAGAATTTTTTTGCGCTCGGCAACGCTGTTGTTGTCGAAAGTCCGGCGCAGGACAGGCAGGATGATGAGAAAGGCTTCTTCACTGATGTCTGCAATCCATTGGTTCAGCTTTTCCCAAAGTGCAGGTTGATAGAGTATTTGCAAGCGGTTTCCTGTGAGGAAGCCTTCCAGCCAAAAGGCTGTATCTTCGGGTGACTGCCCCCTGGAAAGAGCTAAATACAGTTCTTCTTCCATTTGGGTAGCATTGATGTGGCGGCGTTCAAAACGCAAACGGGTACTTATCCCCTTGATTTTGGGATGGGCTGCAGGGAGCCCGGCAATGCGATCCAGTGCTTCCAGCCAATAGCCGGCAAAATTGGGATCGGGCAGGATATGCAGATTGCGCTGTATGCGGAGCATGTATCTGCGGATTATTTCGGCCTGTTCGGGATCTATCTGCTGTACGAGTGAGGGAAGCCCTATACAAAAGCGGGGAAAAATGCTGTCGAGAATGGCTGCGACAGCACCGGTTTCGGTCTTGCGGGTTTGGCCATAGCGGAGAATGGTTGCCAACTCGGGTACAGATTTCATCATGTCGCGTACATCTCTGCTGTGAGCAGCAACTTCCCGGATGGCAACTATGAGTTCGGCGACAAGCAAGGGTAGATCCGCTATCAGAGAATGGTACAGCAGCGCACTGAGTTTTTCGAGTTTTTTCTGATTGCGGATGCCATGCTTTACTTTGGCAAGACAGGCCTCGGGAAGGGTATTGCCCCAAACACCGGCTTCAATAATGGCGAGATCAAAAGCAGGCTGTCGCTCCAACACCCAGGCTTCCGAAAAACTTCCGGTATTGTAAGGTGAATTGTCGATTCTTTTTCCCCAGAAAATATCAATCAATTGCAGGCGATACAAAAAGATGCTGGCTTCCTGCTGGTTTTCTTTTCTCAGGTCTAACTTTTTTTCAATGGTTCCGGCAGTATTCCAGTCTTTGTTGAGACGGGTTTTGCGCAGGGTCTTTTCTATGTCTTCCTGCAGGGGAATTCGGGGAACTTTGGGGCTGACACTTCCCATTTTTTCTCCAATGACGATCTGCCGGTGCAGCCATTCCAATTTTTCGGTAGCACCGGACCCCAAAACGCTGATCACCGATTCAAGGAGTTCTGCTATGCCCGGAACTTCCTGGTTGCGAAGGGTTGCCAGGGTTTTTGTCAGCCGGATGGCATCGATTACCTGTGCAGAAGATGCGTCAAAGTCTTGTTCGCGCAGCAAACGGGCTGCTCTGACCATCCATCTGGCAGGGGCATCCTCAGGCGATGCGAAGAGCAACTCATACCAGGCTGGCGACAATACTCCCGCTTTGTAGCCACTCTGATAAGCAAGTCGGTCATAGCTCCAGGGTACCCAGGTGCTGGCCATTTTTTTGGCCTTAAGCCCTTTGAGTATTTTTTTGTCGGTTGCTGAAGGTATTCGGGACGTAGCTTGCAAGGCAGGCGCGTGAAAGGCACCGCAGATGACAGCTATGTTTTGGAATTTTTTCAGGTGTTTTCGGATGGCTTCTCTCATCCAGGCTTCTCTGGCGGTATTGAGGGCCATCGGAGAACCGGGCAGGTCATCGCGCAAAGCTTCCATGAGGCGGCCAATGTGTTCGAATACTGCTTTTCCGGGTTTGCGTTCAAACATAAGGTCCCACCAGGCTTCGCTATCTGAATACCCTGCCAGCCGGGCTATTTCTCCGAGAGGGTCGCCCGAATATTCTGCTGTTTTTTCTTCGGGAGCCAATGACAGGCGGAGGGCTGCCTGTTTTCCCCATTCTTTGATGATGGATAACGGAAGGTCAATGAAAGCTACCGGAATGTTTTTTTTGTGGGCAAATTCAATGGCTTGCCATTCCGGAGAAAAAGTTGCAAAGGGGTAAAACGTAGCCTGCTTGTAGTCCCTGGGGTCGTAAACCAGCAGGGCTACCGGCGGGGTGAGGGCATCGGTACCGATAAACTCTAGCGGCATGCCACTGTCCGAGGGCCCTTCGACCAAAATGAGGTCAGGAGCCTGCTCATCCAGAGCCTCCAATATGTTTCTGGCAGAACCGGGTCCATGATGTCTTATGCCGTATACCTGAAACATCTACTTTTTATTTGAGCAGTGCAACAGCAGCAGTATAGTAATCTTCCCAGCCTTGTCTGCCTTTGACGATGGTTTCCAGGTATTCTTTCCAGATCAGGGTGTCTTGTTGGGGGTCTTTGATGATAGCTCCCTGTAAACCTGCCGCAATGTCACGGGCTTTGATCTCGCCATCTCCAAAATAAGCAGCCAGTGCCTGACCGTTAGTAATGACGGAAATAGCTTCTGCCGGACTTAAAGTGCTGGTGGGCGATTTGAGTTTCAGTTTGCCATCGGCTGTTTTGCCCTCCCGGAGTTCTCTGAACATGGTTACCAGAGTCGTAATGGCTTCTCCGGCAGTATCAGTATTTTCGGGCAATTGAAGGCTTTCCCCGAGTTGGGCTACTCTGGATTGCACAATGTGTACTTCTTCTTCAAGGGTAGCAGGCAAGGGCATGACGACGGTGTTGAACCGCCTTCGCAAAGCGCTGGAAAGTTCATTGACTCCCTGGTCGCGACTGTTGGCCGTTGCAATGAGGTTGAACCCTTTAACAGCTTGAACTTCGCGATCCAGCTCAGGGATAGACAGCGTTTTTTCCGATAGGATGGTGATGAGTGCATCTTGTACTTCTGCCGGCATACGGGTGAGCTCTTCTACCCGTACCACGCTACCGGTCTGCATGGCTCGCATGACAGGACTGGGAACCAGGGCCGCTTCACTGGGGCCTTCGGCCAAAAGGCGGGCGTAGTTCCAGCCATAGCGGATGGCATCTTCGGTTGTGCCTGCAGTACCCTGAACGACTAGCTTGGAATTGCCGGAAACTGCCGCTGCAATGTGCTCGGAAAGCCATGTTTTTGCCGTACCGGGAATACCGGTGAGCAGCAGTGCCCGGTCAGTGGCAAGCGTAGCTACCGCAAGTTCTATAAGTCGTCTGTCTCCAAAATATTTGGGTTGTATGGTGACGCCTTCACTTAAACTTCCACCTATTATGTATTGTACAACGGAGCGGGGGGAGAGCTTCCAGTTTTCAGGTTTGTGGCCGGAATCACTTTGCTCCAGTTGCCGTAATTCATTTTCGAAGGCCTGCTCTGCATGCAGTCTGATTAAGTTTTCCTCAGTCATTTTGGGGCAACATCTGGTTGGATAATCGGATTAATTGTCTTCTCAACAACAAAGTGTCCATCATTTGTTCAATATGAGACTCCCAGTACTCCCAGTTGTGGGTTTTAAATCCTCCCCACTCGTTCCGGAGCTCTTCTATCATTTCCGGTGGCAGACAAAAAGACGCAGGAGTCAGCAGTTCGGTATAGGGAGAGTCCGGAGATTTTTGGCTCATCAGGCTTTGAATGACGTGTATTATTCTGCGAGAAAAGGTAAGAGACCAGGTTTTGGGGTAGTTTTTGAGCAGGCGAAAAAATAGGTTTTTTGGATAAATTTGTTCCTGCCAATGGCTGAACCAGGGTTCCATGACTTGCTCAAAGTCTTCTCTGGTCATCAGAGGCACTATATTTTGGAAAAGTTGGTCTTTCCAATGGTCAATGTTAAGGATGTAGGGTGAGTAAGCTCGAGCTCGTTCAGCGCTTGTGCGGTGTCTGTGGAGTACGATCGGGGTTTCCGGATAACGACTTTGCATTTCGAGGAAAAGCACCGGAGCCCAGTCCGCATCAGAAAAGTTGATGGTTGCCTGCATCCATCCAAAAAATATTTCTTGTTGTTTCGGATGCTTGCGATGCATTTCGAGTAAGGTAGCAGCATCCCGTTCATAGGTTTGTACCCACCAGTCAGGGGGGATGTGGGCAAACAAACGAAAAAGGATAAAATCAGCTTCTTTTTTGTTGGAGCCTTTGCGTTTTTCCCCTGCTAAAAACAAAAGGGCTTCGTTACTGCTTTGCTTGGACAATTCAGGGAGCTTGATGTCAAAATAGTTGTCCGGATGCCAGCCTATGCAATCAAGTGCCAGTTCTTGTAACTTAGGAACAATGGTGTGATAGTCGTAAGGTGCTTTATCTTCTTTTTTTAACAGCGAATGCCACTGAGGGTTTTGCCGTATAAGGGCCATCGTACTTTCCTGTAGTTGCTTTTTTAATGCCTGCCAGAGCTTTGAATGATTATTTTTTGTACACAAATCCAGCAATTCAGGGAGCAGTGCTTCAGGAAAGGGTTTACCGGCTTGAAGCCATTGGAGGAGCAGAGGATGTAATTCGGGTTGCAGCAAGCGATAAAACAGTCGCAGAGCACTCCGCTCATATTGCCGGGGAGGGGGTGAGGAGTCAGGGAGGGCCTCTGTATAAACAGAAGCTTGTGTTGCAAATTTTTCGCGATAGCGAAAAAAAATGGCAGCGTCTAGCAGCCGGGCCTGTGCATCCCCTTCATCAGGCGCACCTTCCAGGGCAAGCACTTCTTTTACCGACTCAGCTATTTCGGAATGGGCAGTGCCGGTGATGGCTGTCTGTAAAAGTGCTGACCAGGACATAGCTATTGGTTTTCTGTAAGGGTAATGATTTCCAGCATACCTGAGGTCTGCCCGGCATCGTTGGTGACTTCTCCGTAAACAATCATGGAGCGATCAGATAGTTTGAAAGTCCGCGAGGGCACCAGCGTTGTCCGCATTTTTTTGTTGAGAAAACGGTACTCAACCCTTCCGTTGGGCAATACTTGTACCAAAACATTGGTTGTGCGCCCGCCTTCATAAGTTTGGTGGTAGCGCATGCGTTTGTCAGTCAGATAGTTGTCCGGATTGTCGTTGAAAATCATAAACAAACCCTGAGAGGTTTGGGCAAATCCATAGGAAAAAATGGATTCCTGGTAAAGAGATTTGTGCTTTTTCGGGATGTTGAGCAACCAGTTTAGTTTTTTGTCGGCACCAATTTTGGCTACCATGATTTCTCCGTATTCGAGGTAATAACTGACCTCTGCAATTTGTTCTGCTACCAGGTAAAGATTGCCATCCTCATCTGCCACCAGTTGATTGAGGTAGTAGTCGAAAAAATTGCGCCGACCCTTTTCCGGGTAAAAATCAGGCTTGTTTTTTGGCGCAGCCGCATCAAACATATCCTTGCTGATGGGATAGGTACGCTTGTCGTATTGTCGGGTCTGATGGTCTATGCGAAAAGAGAAGATGCCTGAGTAGATGCCGAGTTTTTTATCCCTGTAAAAGCCTGCACCGATTACGTTGTTGTGGCGATCCATGATGAATTTTACATTTTGTACCACGGGATCATTGTCGAGTCGTATGCTGTATCGAAGCGCTTCCGGGTCGTCTTTGGAAAAAAACAAGGCAAATCGTTCTACTTTGTCTTCCTGGATGGCAGTATAAGGACCTATCTTGCCGTGGTAGTATTCTGCCATGAGGTATGCTTCGCCATTGTCGTTGACCAGGCTTTTGTAGAAGTAAAGCCTTTCATTGTTGTAAGGCAGGACATAGCGCTGTTCCCACAGTGTTTCAAGGGCGCGATCCATGACTTTTATTTCGACCCGGGCCGGGTCTTCCGGTAAGGCATAGGACCAACTGAAAAACTGAATTTTGGTACTGTCTGGTGAAAGGCTGTACCCAAAAGGTACCCGGTAACGGCCGGGGGTGTAGGCCTCTGCCACAAGTACGGCGGTATCCACCGCAAAAGTAAGCGGATTGTACTGGGTAAGAATGAGGTTGTTGCGCTGTGGTCCCGGGTAATACACCGAGTGGAGCACATTGATTTTGTCATTCCAGAAAAAAACGGATTCGAGTTGTCCGCGAACCCCCCGGTTTTCGAGTTCTATGAGCTCTTGGTTGAGGAGTTCCTCGTCCTGACTGAAACGGGCAAATTTCAGCCGCGAGGGGGATTCCTTGCGATCGGTTAGGACGGCGAGAAATTCATTTCCCGGAAGGGGCAAAATATTATAAAATTCAAAATTAACCCGCAGCTGAGGTTCTTCCTGCGCCTGAAGCCTCCCGGCTGTACTCAGGATAACAAAAAATATTACATATCTTCGAAGCATAAGCGCTCTATCTGTTTTTTGATGAATTTCTGTTAAAATCCGGACATGTCCAAAAAAAGCAATGCTGTGAGATTAGTCGAACAGGCCGGAATGACTTACGAATTGTTGGCCTATACCTATGACGACGACAACCTCAATGTGGCCAATATAGCCGAAAAAAATGGACTCGAACTCTTGTCTCTCTACAAAACGCTGGTGCTGGAAGGAGACAAAACAGGCATTCTCGTTGCCGTCATTCCCGGGGACAGGGCACTCAATACCAAAGCCCTTGCCGCAGCCAGCGGGAATCGCAAGGTCAACCTCCTGCCAACGACTGAATTGCTCAAACATACCGGCTACATCAGAGGCGGTTGTTCCCCCATCGGCATGAAAAAGAACTTTCCCGTTTTCGTAGACAGCAGGGCACAACAGCTCAACGCTATTTATGTCAATGCCGGTAAAAGAGGCTTGCTGATGAAAATTGCTCCCTCTGCTATTTTGGAACTGTGCAGTGCCCAATGGGCAGAACTGAGTACCTGATACCGGAAAATAACCTTTCGAAAATACAAAAAATGCTGCCAACTCGCATTAATTTCATGCGACACTTAGCAAGATGCTGTTAAAGGATTGTTTTTCTGACACTTTCCTGACAGGCTAATTTTTTCACCCGAATTTTTTTGCCATGGCAATAGCAATAATCGTTCCCGGAAGGGATGTAAGTACCCTGAAACAGCACCTGGAGACACAGCTGAAAGGTTCCGCAGCGGTATGGGTGTATCCCGATATCCCCAATCCTGCTGCGGTAGAACTGGCAGTGGTCTGGAAGCACCCCTCTGGAAGCCTGCAGGAGTTTCCGAATCTTAGGGTGGTCCATTCACTGGGAGCCGGGGTAGAACACTTGCTGAAAGATCCCCTTATGCCCGAAGGGCTGCAACTCTGCCGCATCGTAGATCCGGAATTGGCAAAAGGCATGTGCCATTATGCAGCCATGGCTGTGTTGAACATCCACAAACAGTGGTGGCAGTTGCAGGCGCAGCAAGAGCAAAAGATCTGGGCAGAACCTGTGCCGGAGGTAATTCCCCTGAAAATCGGCGTCCTGGGAATGGGGGAACTGGGAGTGCCGGTGGCAAAAACACTGCATTACCTGGGCTTTGAAGTTGTAGGCTATAGCCGAAAAGCGAAAATAGTGGAAGGCATTCCGGTGTTTTCTGCCGAGGAGATGGATTTGCCCGCTTTCGCGGAAAAAGTAAATGCACTGGTTTGTGTACTTCCCCTGACGCCCCAGACAGACGGAGTACTCAATAAATCGGTCTTTAAGGCCATGCCCCACGGTTCGTATGTTATCAATATGGCCAGAGGCGCTCATGTGGTCGATAAAGACCTGTTGGAGGCTCTGGATGAAGGACAAATAGAAAGGGCTGTGCTGGATGTGTTTCATGTCGAACCACTGCCGACCGAACACCCTTTTTGGTATCACGATAAGGTGACCCTCACACCCCACATCGCAAGTCTGACCAACCAGGAAAATGCTGCGGCCATCATTGCGGAAAATTACCACCGCATGAAAAAGGGCGAGGCATTGCGTTTTCCGGTCAACGCCTCAGCAGGGTATTGATCGTAGGGTTATTGATTGTATTAACTTTCCGGGATTTTGACGCAAATTTGCTTTTTTGCACCTTCATTATTCGTTTCTGTAATCACCGCTTGGGGGGGTAATTCCGATAAATCTATAAAACATAGATTATCTGTTTAATCAACCCCTTTGCCTTTCGGTTTCCTTGTGGAAAACCACTAAAAAAAGACTTTATGTGCCAAAACCTGTCATGATGTGACAAGTAATTGATTATCAGATTTTAAAGTTGCATTTTGGGGTTATGAAAAAACAAGTACCCCACGATGCCCTGATCAAAAAGATGCTGGAAGAACCCGGTTTTCCGAAAGCCTTTTTCGATACAATTTTGCCTGAGCGATTGACAAAACATTTGCGCTGGGAAAGTCTGAAGTTGGCGCGCAGCAGTTTCGTAGATGAAGAATTGCGGCAACATTTCTCGGATGCTTTTTTTGAGGCGGAGCTGAAAACGCCCTCCGGCAAGCGCGAATTAAAAATAGCCTTGTTGTTGGAGCACAAAAGCAGTCCGGATCGGTTTGTAGTATTGCAACTGATGCGTTATTTGTTACAAGCTTATTTGGCCCAAATAAATGAAAAAGTGAAGGGAAAAGGGAAGCGAACCCGGTACCTGATCCCGATTCTTCCGGTGGTAGTTTACCAGGGAAAGACAGCCTGGAAAGCGCGGACTTTTGCGGAGTTGTTTGGTCGTGGATACGAGGAGTTTTCAGAATACTTTTTGGAACTTCCTTTTTTGTTTTTCCACATCAACCAACTGAGTGATGAAGAGATACTCGCCATGAGATACAGTCTTGTACAGGGCATGGTTTTATCACAAAAATACAGTCACGATTCACAATTGCTTTTCATGTATATAGGGCTGATTACAGAAATTTTAGGTCCCGGGAACACCCCGTCCTTTTTGCTTGTTTATATTTTAGAGGCATTAAAGGATGAATACACCAAAGATCAGATTTTCGAACAAATAAATCCGGCTATGGCGACAAAATTCAGGTCTTTTTATGACAAGTTGATGGATGAGGGAATTGAGAAAGGAATCAAAAAGGGAATCGAGTTGGGAAAGGACAAGGGGCAGATTACAGAAAAGGAGAATACTATTCATCGGATGGACAAGTTGGGTTTTTCGGTGCAACTGATAGCCCAGTCTGTGGAACTATCTGTTGAAAAGGTGTTGGAAATTTTGAAAAAATAATGATCTGCTTCGAGATTCCAGCGGTATTTCCGTTTGCACAACCACGACATTCAGATGCCACCACAAGAATGACGTAAAGGTCCAAATGTAAAATAGTGCCCTTGCGCCCCAGAGGGCGCTTTGCTGCTAAAGAGCGATGGTTTGATTAAAACACTTCCAAGATGGTGCTGACAACCTGCGAGCGTCCATTCTATTGATTATTGACTGATTTCAACAAGGCTCCCGAACGATTTTGCGATAAGGTTGTTCTAATAAAATCATTTTCGGATACTTGTTTTATAGAGTTTTAGACATAGTAGAAGCCCTCGATTTATGCGAGGGCTTTTTGCGTAGGGGAAAAAAGACAGTAATAGTTGAACAATCGATAATTTTGTTTGTATATTGAATAGTTTTACTATCATTTTTAATTGTAGTAATGTCATCACCATTGAATTTGACTCCGGTTCGTCGATTTTTTAAACTCCTGCAACTGGACAGAAGGGAGATAGGTTATATCTATTTGTATTCCATCTTTGCCGGAATCATTACCCTGTCGCTGCCCCTGGGCATTCAGGCAATCATAGGGCTGATCTCGGGTGGGGCTTTGTCTTCTTCCTTGTTTCTTTTAATTGCTATTGTGAGTGTGGGGATAGCCCTTACGGGGAGTTTGACAGTCATGCAACTGAGTGTGATGGAGACCATACAGCGGCGCATCTTCGTCCGCTCCAGTTTTGATTTTGCCTGGCGCATTCCGCGCTTCGACATGAATGAGATGCTAAAGGCTTACCCACCCGAGCTGGTCAACCGTTTTTTTGATACGCTGACCATTCAGAAAGGGGTCCCCAAGCTCTTGATCGATTTTTCTACGGCCCTGCTACAGGTAATCTTTGGCTTGCTGCTGCTCTCATTTTACCACCCCATCTTTGTATTTTTCGGGGTAATGCTGCTCTTGTTGCTGTTCTTGATTTTCCGATTTACCGGCCCTCAGGGATTGAGTACCAGCCTGACTGAAAGCAAATACAAATATGCCGTAGCTCATTGGTTGGAGGAAATTGCAAGGACGGTGACGACTTTCAAATTAGAGGTTTACAGTGATCTTCCCCTGGAGCGCACGGATGAGTTGGCAAGCAAGTACCTGGATGCCCGTAAAAATCACTTCAAAATCCTGCTTTTCCAATACCGCATCATCGTAATTTTCAAAACGGTCATTACCGGTGGTTTGCTGGTACTGGGCAGCTGGCTGGTGATCAACAACCAAATCAGCATCGGACAGTTTGTCGCGGCAGAGATCGTTGTTATCCTCATCATGAATTCCGTAGAGAAATTGATTCTGAGCATGGATACCATCTATGATGTGCTGACTGCCCTGGAAAAAATCGGTTACATTACGGACATACCGCTGGAGCGAAGAGGTGGGATGAATTTTTCAGAGGTAGATTCAGGTAAAGGCTTAGCGTTGGACATCAACAACCTGACATTCAAATTCGAAGATGCTGAGACCCCGGCCATACAAAACCTTTCGCTCAAGGTCAAACCCGGCGAGCGGATCTGTATTGCAGGATACAACGGTGCTGGGAAGTCCACTTTGCTGCAATTGTTGGCCGGACTTTTTGAAAACTATTCCGGTTCCATCGCTTACAACGGTTTCTCGCTGCGAAGCATAGATCCGTCCACCCTGCGTAAGGCAATTGGCAAATACAGTACTCAGGAGGATATTTTCCAGGGAACGATACTTGAAAACATCACCCTGGGTATGAGTGAGGTAAGCTTGAAAGAGGTCGTTCAGGTGGCACAAACCATAGGACTGGATACTTACATCAAAAAACTCCCCATGGGTTATAAGACAGTATTGATGTCCGGTGGCAGAAATACTCCCGAAAGCATACGCACAAAGATCATCTTGGCGCGCAGTTTCATCCTGCGCCCCAAGTTGCTGCTGCTGGAAGATTTTCTCAACGAGTTTCAAGTTGATGAGAAAAAGAACATCGCCACTTGTCTGACTGACGGAACTTACAACTGGACCCTGCTGGCTGTTTCCAATGACCCCATGTTTGCAGCTTCCTGCGATAGGGTGGTGCTGATGCAAAATGGCAGTATTCTGATGGAAGGCACTTTTGAGGAAATCAAGTCTTCCCCCTGGTTTGAACATATTTTTACCGGAGCGTAAACCCAAAGACAAATGTTAAATATCTCGAACAATAGCATACAAACCGAGATCCGGGAGGAAGGCTACAAATCTCTGTACAAACTGGATTTACCCGGTATTCATGTGGCTTTCCGGAAATGGTCACTGGGTATTTTGATCCTGACCATCATTATCCTGTTTCTGCCTTGGACACAAAATATCCAGTCCAAGGGTAAAGTGACCGCACTTGACCCGGCACAAAGACCTCAGACCATACACGCCACCATAGCCGGACGTATAGAGGCCTGGTATGTGCAGGAAGGACAATTGGTGAGCAAAGGCGATACCATCGCTTTCCTTTCAGAAATCAAGGAGGATTATTTTGATCCGGATCTTGTCAATAGGGCCAACAGCCAGGTGCTGGCCAAAGAGTCTTCAGTAGATGCCTACGATGCAAAGATAAAGGCCCTGGATCAGCAAATCAGTGCGATGCGCAGCGAGTTGTTGCTGAAACAGGATCAGTTGAAAAATAAAATCCGACAGGGAGAACTGAAAAAGCTTAGCTATGAAGCAGCCCTCGATCAGGCAAAAATAGACCTGGATATCGCAGATTATCAGTTCCGGCGAACAGACACCCTCTTTGCAAAGGGCATCAAGTCGCTGACCGACCTGGAAGGAAAAAAACTCAAATTGCAGGAAACTTCCGCCAAATTGATCAAAGCAGAGAACGAAGTACAAGAGGTGGACAATGAAATAGCCATCTACCGACTGGAACTACAAAATGTAGTCAACGAATACCAGTCTAAAATCTCTAAGGCAGCGTCAGATAAGTTCAGCAGTGTATCAGACAGGATGCAGGCTGAAGGCGACATACAAAAACTCCGCATACAAGCCGAAAACTATCAGCGGCGTTCCGGCTTTTACTACATCACAGCTCCCCAGGATTGCTACATTACCAAGGCCTTGAAACCAGGTATCGGCGAAACCGTAAAAAACGGCGAAGCCATCGTGAGCATCATGCCCGCGAATGCAAAACTTGCAGTCGAACTGTACATTCAACCTATGGATTTACCTTTGATTCAAATAGGGCAGCCGGTCAATTTCATCTTCGATGGTTGGCCGGCCTTTGTTTTTTCGGGTTGGCCCAACCTGTCCCTCGGTACCTTCAAAGGATCCGTGGCAGCGATAGACAACACCACCAATGAAAACGGTTTTTACCGCATCCTGGTTCAAGCTGATGAATCCTGGAAACCCTGGCCCGATGCGCTGCGCGTAGGTTCAGGTGCACAGGGAGTGGCTTTCATCAACGATGTGCCCCTCTGGTATGAGTTGTGGCGCCAGCTCAATGGTTTTCCACCGGATTTTTATCGGGATAGCGAAGGTGTCAAGTCGTTTAAAACCAAAGCACCCGTAAAATCTGTGGCAAAATAAGCATCTTTATTGCTGATTCAAAGGTACTTCTCGTCATGAAAAAACTATTTTTCCCTGTAGTCCTCCTGTTGTCAAACTTCCTGAATGGCCTTGCCGCACAGGATAGTACAACCATATTTAACCGGGAAGATTTTCTGGAGATGGTCAGCCTTTTCCACCCGGTGATGCGCCAGGGACAACTGATAATGGATCAGGCCAATGTAGCGCTGGGAGCGGCCCGGGGTGTTTTTGATCCCAAATGGTATGGCCAATTTGACCAAAAATCATTCGACAAGAAAGATTACTTTGCTGTAGGAGAGGCAGGGGTGAAGATCCCGACCTGGATGGGCATAGATTTTAAAACAGCCTACAACTGGTCATCCGGTGTGTACCTGAATCCCGAAGACAACCTGCCCCAAAATGGACAAGCCATCATTGGTCTGGAAGTACCCCTCGGACAGGGTTTGTTTATTGACGAACGGCGAGCTGCTGTGAAGCGGGCACGACTGGCTGCCGAAGCGAGTGAATTCGAACGCCTTCAGTTGCAAAATGACCTGTACCGCGAAGCAATGGAAGCTTGGTGGAATTGGGCCTTCAATTATCATCGCCTGAATGCCTATGCGGAAGCGCTTTCTATGGCTCAGCAGCGTTTCGACGCCATACGGGAAAGCTATTTTCTGGGAGATGTTCCCGCCATGGATACCCTGGAAAGCCTGATTCAGGTGCAAAACCGAAGTGTAGAATTCAACCAGGCAACCCTGGACTTTCGTCAGGCAGGTGCCTATCTGTCTGTTTTTCTGTGGTCAGAAGACCAGGTGCCTCTGGAACTGCCCGACGGAGTGCGTCCCCCTGATCTGCCCGAACCGACAGAAAGGTTGAGCCCCGATCAAATCCTGGCCTGGCAACAAAGGATGGAAAGCATGCACCCCGACCTGAAGTTGCTGGATTACAAAAGCCTGGATTTGTCGATCAAGGAACGCCTGAAGGTAGAACAACTCAAGCCCAGCCTCAATCTAACCTATAATTTCCTGGGCAATGGTTTCGATCTGGTCAACAGCGAATCTGCAAGCAACCTCTCCGCCCTGTTTGCCGACAATTACAAATGGGGATTGCAGTTCAACATGCCCCTGCTGCTGCGAAAGGAACGCAACGGCCTGAAGATGGTACGCATCGAAATGGATCAGAACTACAACAAAATACAGCTGAAACGCCAGGACCTCAGTGCCAAGGTGATGGCTTATGCCCAGGAAGTGAATTTCAAATTCGATCAGGCCAACGAGTTCCGCGATATGTTGCGCAACAACCGCCTGCTATTGGAAATGGAAAGAGAAAAGTTCAACATCGGAGAAAGTTCCGTTTTCCTGATCAATTCGCGCGAACAAAAATTCATCGACACCCGGATCAAGCGCATCAAAACCATCGTCGAATACGAAAAAGCCCGCGTCAAATTGCAATGGGCCACCGGGACCCCATCCCGGCAGTAGAGACGCATAATTATGCGTCTTCCCGTCCGCGGTGTGAACATTGAAGTTGGTATGGATCAAGATGCGTCTTCCCGTCCGCGGTGTGAACATTGAAGTTGGTATGGATCAAGATGCGTCTTCCCGCCCCGTGGTGTGAAAACGGATATCGGTAAGGAGAAAACCCGGGCATGTACGGCCGGATTGTTCAGCGGAACAAAAAACTGTGTTTTTGGAAAATTGCCACTGAAATTTTTCTAATTTTAGCCACAGGCTTATTTCCAAACGAAAAACCAACCCAATTGAAGGATTTTGTTGCCCGCTGCCAACAGTTTGCCGATCAAACTGCCGTCATCTCTGAAGGACAGTCCTATCTTTACCGCGATCTGCTGGAAGATTCCGCCCGCATTGCCCGCTTTTTGCTGCAAGGCAGCACAGATTTGAACGAAGCGCGTATCGCCTTTTTTATTCCCTCGTCTTATGCTTATGTGAGCGTTCAGTGGGGCGTATGGCGCGCCGGGGGAGTCGCTGTGCCGCTGTGTACCAGCCACCCGCTGCCTTCCTTGGAGTACGTGCTTTCGGATACCGCGGCAGAAGTCCTGCTGACAACTTCCCAACACAAGGAATTTCTCCAACCACTGACAGCTTCCGGGAAAGTACAACTGATATGCCTGGAAGACTTGCCTGCTGAGATGTCGGATGCGATTGCCCTGCCCGAGGTAGATGCCGCTCGCCGCTCTATGATTCTCTACACCAGCGGCACGACCAGTTTGCCCAAAGGGGTAGTCAGTACCCACAAAAATATACAGGCTCAGATACAAGCCCTGGTAGAAGCCTGGGAATGGTCAGCCGATGATCACATCCTCAACATCCTTCCCCTGCACCACGTACACGGCATCGTCAATATCCTGAGCTGCGCGCTCTGGTCAGGTGCCTGCTGTACTTTTTTACCCAAATTTGACCCGGATAAGGTCTGGGAGCACTTCCTCAGGGATGACCTTACCCTGTTTATGGCAGTTCCTACCATTTATTTCAAACTGATTACTGCTTACGAACAGGCAGATGCTACTGCCCAACAACAAATGCGAGAGAGTTGCGGCAAGTTCCGGCTTATGGTTTCCGGTTCTGCGGCACTGCCGGTTTCTGTCCTGGAAAAATGGCAGGCCATCTCCGGACATACCCTGTTGGAGCGCTACGGCATGACAGAAATCGGAATGGCTCTGTCCAACCCCTATCGTGGAGAGCGCAGACCCGGACATGTGGGCATGCCATTGCCGGGAGTAGCGATCCGCCTGGTCAATGAGTCAAATGAAACCCTTGGTCCCGGCTTGCCCGGAGAGATACAGGTCCAGGGCGACAATGTATTCAACGAATACTGGCAAAAACCCGAAGCCACACAGGAGGCTTTTACAAATGACGGATGGTTCAAAACAGGTGACATCGCCATGCTCAACGAGGGAAGTTACCGCATCCTGGGTAGAAACTCGGTGGACATCATCAAATCCGGTGCCTACAAAATATCAGCCCTGGAAATTGAGGAGGTGTTGCGCACCCATCCCGCTATCCGCGAATGCGGGGTGGTGGGCTTGCCCGACGAAGAATGGGGCGAAGTAATCGGCGCAGCACTGGTGCTCCGATCGGCAATAGATGAAACCGAACTGAAAAACTGGCTGAAAGAGCGCATGCCTGCTTACCGCGTGCCGCGAAAATACCTTTATCTGGAGGACTTGCCCCGCAACACGCTCGGGAAGGTGACCAAGAACGAATTGAAAAAATTATTTAACTGACACCCTATGGATTTCATGACCGCTTTTCCATATTGGGGGATCATCCTGATCATTGCCATCAATGCCTGGGTTGTTTCCCGCATGACTTTCGAAATCAAAGACGGAGATCCCGACAAACCCTGTGACCCATGCAAGCAGTAATCGATTATATCGTACAAAATGGCTTCGTGCTGTTCCTTACCATCATCTATACCGCTTTTTGCCTGTACGTGGGCTGGTATTTCAAAAACAAGGCGAATACAGGCGTTGGTGAATATTATGTCGCCAAAAGAGAAATTCCGGGCTGGGTGGTTTCCCTGGCTTTCTTCTCTACCTTCGCAAGTACCAATACCTACATCGGACAAGCAGGAATGTCGTTCAAATACGGACTTTCCTGGGCTTGGGTGGGCCTGTTCTGGGCCATCTTTTGCGTGATTGCCTGGTTGATTCTGGGCCCCCACATGCGCAATCAGACGGCCAAACTTAATTCTTTTACCATCCCCGATTATTTTCATTTCCGCTACAAAAGCAACCTGGCTAAAACCATTCGCATCTTGTCAGCCCTCACGATATTGTTTGCCACACTCTGGTACATGACCGGTATCGCCAAGGGCTGTGCCCATGTGCTGACCTCCGTACTGGACGTTCCCTACGCCTGGGGAGCTTTCCTGATCATCTTCGTCACCTGTGCTTACACCATCTGGGGCGGGATGTACAGCGTACTCTGGACGGATGCCATCCAGGGCATCATGATGTTTGCCGTAGCCATCCTCATGCTGATGCTTCCCTTCATCTTCGTTGGAGGAGTAGGTCCTTTGATGGAGCGCATCTCCGAGAGTACCCATGTTGGGGTCAATGGCGAGCCGCTGGCCAACGGACTGGTAACTTTCGGTTCGCTGGTATCTTTCCTTTACATCCTCGGCATAGGCCTGGCTGTAGGGATGAAGCAAATCTCAGAGCCGCGTTGCCTGATTCGTTTCTATTCCATCAAAGACACCAAAAGCATGCGTTTTGCCATGATCTGGACCCCTATTTTCCTGGGTATCTCCCTGGTTTGTGTGATGGGTTTGGGAGCACTCGTACACGGCATGGCTACCCCGGAAGAGGCTGCTTATTTGGTGAAGCATACAGACGAAGTGATAGGCTTCATGTTGGCTAAATTCAACAGTCCCATCATCAGCGGGATCTGCGTGGCGGGACTTTTTGCCGCAGGCATGTCCTCCCTGGCCTCGGTGATTCTGATCGTTGGTACGGCGTTTGTACAGGATATCTGGCATGTGTGGAAGCCTTTGCCGGCAAAAACCCTGATCAATCGGACCAAGTGGACCATGCTGATCTATTGCATCATCGTCTTTATTTTCACCCTTTATCCACCTGCAGGAATTGTCGAACTGACAGCCTTCTCCGGAGCTGTATTTGCCGCGAGCTTCTTCCCGGCTATCTTCGGAGGACTCTATCTGCGTTGGGGGACCGATATGGGCGCGCTGGTCTCCATGATCACAGGAATTGTTGTCAACATTGTCTGGCGTTTCGGCTTTCGCCTAAAATATGAGTCCCTCAAGGATGTTCACGAGGTCTTTCCTTCTTTTGTGCTGGCCTTTGTGGTGTACCTGCTTGTCAGTAAATTAACAGCAAAAAGAAAACCCGATGAAGAACATTTGGATAGGGTATTTTCCTGAAAGGATGCAGTATTTTAAAATTTATATCTTTCTTCTCCTGCTGGCTTCCTGCAGCAAACCAGCACCGGATAAAACGGCAGCGGAACTCCTTGGCAATCCGGAGTATCCGGCGATTGCTTACGGCGGATACCGGGGGGTAAGCCGCAATGAGGTGCCGACGATAGCAGAACTGAAAGAAGACCTGCACATCCTCTCGGCTTTGGGTATGCGCTTTCTGCGCACTTACAATACGCAGCAATATCCCCACGCCGAACGCCTGTTGCAGGCCATCCGCGAAATAAAAAACGAGCACTCCGACTTCGAAATGTACGTGATGCTGGGCGCCTGGATCGCCTGCAAAGATGCCTGGACTGCCGCACCCGACCACAGCGCAGAAGACCTGAATAACAATGATGCAGAAATCGACAAGGCAGTAGCACTGGCCAATGCTTATCCCGATATCGTGAAGGTCATCGCTGTCGGAAATGAAGCCATGGTCCATTGGGCAGCGGCTTATTATGTCGAACCGGAAATCATCCTCGAGCGGGTCAATCAACTGCAACTACTCAAACAGTCGGGCCAACTTCACAAAGAGGTCTGGATAACGAGTTCGGACAACTACGAGTCCTGGGGTGGAGGAGACCCCTCCTATCACAAGGAAGGACTCCGGCAGTTGATCGAAGCAGTGGATTACCTATCCCTGCATACTTACCCTTTCCACGACAGCCATTACAATCCGGCTTTCTGGGTGACGCCCGATGCGGAGGCCTCCTTGCCTGACAAAGCAAAGGTCGAAGCTTCCATGGATCGCGCCCTCGATCGGGCAAAAAGTCAGTACCAGGCAGTGGTGGATTACATGAAAAGCATGGGAGTGGACAAGCCCGTTCACATCGGAGAAAGTGGCTGGGCTACCGTCGACCAAACCCTCTACGGTGGCGGCGGTTCCCGCGCTGCAGATGAGTACAAGGCCAAAATTTATTACGATAAGATGCGGGCCTGGACACAAAGTGCCGGCATCAGTTGCTTTTATTTCGAAGCCTTCGACGAACAGTGGAAGGATGCTGGCAATCCGGCAGGTTCGGAAAACCACTTCGGTTTGTTTACCCTCGATGGAAAAGCCAAATATCCTCTGTGGGACAAGGTAGATCAAGGAATCTTCGATGGACTTACCCGCGGTGGCCAGCCCGTCACCAAGACCTTTGGAGGCGATACCTCCGCCTTGCTGGCACAGGTATTTCCCCCTCCGGGAAAAAAAGAGATCGCTCTGACCGAAATAAACACGGTCAACGATGACCTGTCCACCGGAACCGTGATAAGAGCCGATCGCTACCTCTTGCTCAGCGAAACACATATCCCTGCATCCGACAATGATTACACGTACCCCTCCGCTGTATTGAAGTTGAATGCCTGGGAAGGCACCTGCAACATCGGGCTAAAAAACAATCAGATAGTCCTGGCTACCGGAACTGGGGACTGGTGGGGGGCTGCCCTCGAAATACAAGCCGGAGGTACAGGCGAAGACCTTTCAGCCTTTAGCGAGGGTTTCCTTCACTTCGATATTCGTGGCACTACCCGGGCAAAACTGGCCATCGGCCTGCAAACAGGTGCTTATACCAAGGGCAACCAACAAAACCTTGAAATTGTCTTTGCCCCCGGTACAGCTCGCAACATAAGCGACAAATGGCAGCATTACGCCCTTCCTTTGGCTGAACTGTCCGGCGGAAAATCCCTCCGGGACGTCCAAAGCCTCCTCCACTTTCGCGGCCTTGCTGACTTTGACGGCGGATCCATCTTTTTGAAAGAGATAGGGTATTCGCGGTAATGGCTGGTGGTCAACCACATGATATGGCATTTCTATCTAAAAATTCCTTAAATCCTGTAATTCTTCCGCCTTTCCGTTAGCTTTTCCGCTCGAAATGTATAAATTTAAAGCACTGTTACTACCAATTGTTTCACTCTGATAAATAAGATTTGAAAGAACTTGTTATTCTTTAGGTTTCAATAACAATGATGTCATGGTGAAAAGGCTTCGTTTCCTTGTATTATTTTTAATGTTGTTTGTCTATCGTTGTCCGGCACAATCGATACCCAATGCGCGTTTGGACAGCCTGGAGCAATTAATGTCTGTAGATCCGGTGGAGGCCGATAGCTTTGGGCAGCTCTTGTTGGAAGAAATGAGCGCAAAGGAGGAAGTAATTTATCTTCCCCGTTTGTATTATTTGTTAGGTATCACGCAATATTACCTGGGAAAACACCTACTGGCCGCTAAATACTATCGCGATGCATTGGAATACATAGACCCGGTGCAACAGTCAGAGTTGGAAGCTGCAATTTGGAACAATTTGGGAGTAGTATATGAACTTAGCGAAGATTTTGCCGAAGGCATAGCAGCCTACCTTAAATCTTTGGATTATGCCCTGGCTCAGGGTGACTCTCTAAGCATCTATCAGTCTTATTTGAATTTGGGATTGATGTATACCAAAACTGCTGACTATAACACTTCGGAACAGTATCTGAAAAATGCGTATCGGTATTTTTCCCGGGAGGGAGACCCCTACAATACGGCACTTGCCTCTCAAAATCTGGGAATCTTATTTAAGACAACAGGCAGAAACAAGGAAGCGCAACAAAATTTCAAGCAGGCACTGGATCTTGTCGGACAATTGAACAACCCCCAGGGATTGGCTGGTTTGTACAACGATTACATGTATTTTTTGCTGTTGATAGAAAATTACAGGGAGTTTGAAGCGGAGCTGCCTGTATTCAACCAACTATTGGAAGGACTTGATAACGATTTTTTGCAGGCAGCGGCTACCTCCACCAAGGGATATTTCGCTTACTGGGCTAAGAAGGACTACCGACAAGCAATTGCATATTTTCTGGATGCAATTGAAGTTTTTACCGAATACGGAAGTGTACCTCAACTGGAAGACATGTATCCCAAGCTGGCCGATTGTTACTATCGCTTAGGTCAATGGGAATTGGCAAGGCAGTATCAGGAAAAATACGAGTTGTATCTGACAAATAAGTATGCCGATGAAAGCGCTGCGAAGATTGCAGAGTTGCGCACAGTACACGAGGTCGCACAAAAAGAGGCACAAACCGCTTTTTTGCAATTGGAGGTGGCTCAAAAGACTCGTAGGATTCGTTGGTGGATATTGATTGCCATTTCTTTTATTGTAGCCAGTATGGTGACCGGATACTTACTTTGGGTGGTTAAAAGAAATGAAAAGGTCCTTGTAGCACGAAGTCTTGAACTAAGTGCTTTGGTGGATCAACAAGAAACTCTGGAAGAAATCAGAGCCTCGGAGACCACTCAGACAATCGATCAGGAAGATTTGAACAACCTACAGTTCAAAAAACTTTTTGCACGGATCAAGCAATACGTCGTTCAGGATAAACAGTTTCTGGATCCCAATCTCAAGATAATGGATATTGCCAGTGCTCTTGGAACCAATGAAAGATATGTATCTCAGGCGCTTTCAGAAGGTGGAAATACCAGTTTCAGTGCTTTTGTCAACTTTTACCGCATCAACCGCGCCAAACATCTCCTGCGCTCGTCCGATACCCTGAGTATAGGTGAGGTAGCTTCCCGCTCAGGTTTTGGCAACCAATCCAGCTTTCAGCGAAAATTCAAAGAAATGACCGGAGTCACGCCCCTCACTTTCCAACGTCTTTCTGCTTTGAAGCCTACTGACTCTGAAGAAGAGTAAAATGGGGAGGATTTCTTTTGTTTTCAGCTTTTGGAAAGAATACGGGAAGAATTCTTAAATATTTTCGGGAATCGTCAATTTCTTTCGGCCTTTATCAATAATGATTTTCCAAATTTGTCAAAGGGAAAGTGTTCCTGGTTTGACAAATTTTTGCTGCCTCTTTCCCGCCTGATTTCTGATTCAAATTAAATACCAAATTGATTAATCAACACTACCTGTCCGGCTTGAGTGCCCGGGATGGGGTAGAAATGTTTTATCAAAATTTTCAATATGAAAAAGCTTGTCTTGGTCTTATTGGCTTTATTTTCTTTTTTTTGGCAATTGGAAGCACAATATGGGGAACCATGCAATGGCCTAACCGTAACGCTTGAGATTCCATATCTTGATGATTCATTTGGTTTCACGTATGAGCTAAAGGCGGAAGTTTATTCCGGATACTGGGAAACTATTTCGGCATATCAAGATAATTCTGAATCTGGGTCTATCTCTCTTTCTTTTTGTGTAAGCACCTGGTACAATTATCATTTAAGCTTGACTTTTGGAGATTCTGAGGGATTTGGTCAGTATTCCGGGCAATATTATAATTGTGATGATGATGTCGTACTTACTTCTACGGATGCAGAAATAACATTTTATGATCCTTGGTTTTACAATACACAATCTGGTACCATTTATTGTGGGGGTGGTTGGGATAAACCATACACCAAAGATTTCTATTTCCAGGTTGAAAATGCACCAAGTTGTTCCGATGGGTATCAAAACGGTGATGAAACAGGCATTGATTGTGGAGGTGCTTGCGATGATTGTCCAGCTCCCCAATGGATCGGTACTCTACCCGCAAACACTACGATCAGTTATGAGAGTGCCTGTAACCTGGGTACTCCACCAACGCTAAATTACGGCAATGACCTTGACTATACCAATAGTTGCTATAGGTTCGGTAGTGTGGAGGGAACGGTATCCTATTCAAGTTTTGGTCCTTGTGGAGGTGGTCAGATAAAAAGGAAGTGGGAGCTCAAAGACGACTGCAATGCCACCTTGTTATTCTACGAACAAGTGATCACCGTTTCTCCATCAGTAGAAGCCTCCTGGTCAAGCATTCCGGATATCCCGGATACACTACCTGCGAATGAAGCTGCCAGGTATTCGATTCCGGGTATGAATTATACCGGAGCTTATCAAGATAGTGGCTGCGACGCTTCCGGGACTGTTTCAGGTACCGGTGAGGACCAATTCGGCTCTGGAGGAGGCTTGAAGGTGCTTGCCTGGACACACGATTATTCCTGTGACAGGACGCTGATCCATAGAGACACCATTGCGGTAACCCGGATGGCAAAGGCCACATGGACTACTGCATTGCCCGAGGACAAGAGCGTCACTTATGCCGAGGCGGAGGTCATGACTTTCGACACCTTGTGGTATGATAATGGAGGGATCTACCCTTATGACATTTACGGATTGGTCGAACCTACTGTCAGTTCATCTTATTCATTTTGTGACGGAGGTTCTATCACAGTAAGTTGGAGCTTTCAGGATCCCTTAGACAATTCAGAGACTTCCCATAGTCAAACCATTACGGTCAGTGCAGCTCCCCAGGCTTCCTGGATCAACCCACCCGCTAACCTAACACTCAGCCCAACCGAAGCAGATAATTTTACGTTTTCTGATTTGTCCTACACATACAGTCAGTCCGGAACAGGTGAAATTTCGGGAAGCGTATCGGGTGTGCAGACGGGTTCCTATGCCGCCTGTGGAGGTACTTTATATGTGGATTGGGAATTCGAAGATGCATGTGCGCGAAAAATATCCCATAAACAAACGATTACCGTAAGTCCTGCTACCATACCTACCTTCGAAAATCCCACCCTGCCTGATAATCTTACACCTACCGAGGCGGATGACTTTATTTCCGGATTAGATGAGGCTGAAAAGTCAAGTTATTATTATTTGCCCTATTCCAACGGACTAAGTGGCAGCGGTTTGATTGCCGATACTGTGAAGGGTCAAATCCACACCAGTGATTACGATGCAAGTGGGGGGCTCATCATCGTGGAATGGAAGAGCCCTTTCCCTATATGCAAAACCACATCCATATCGGCACAAGATACGATTACCATTCTTTCGGCAGGAGCGGTTGACTGGGTCAGTCCCCCTGCTTCCACCACCCTTTCCAACCTACAAGCCAATGCTTTCAAAGCGGACAGCCTGGCCTATTCCAATGGTGGCAGTGGCTCCGGACTCATCGAAGGGAAAGCACCTCCGGTAGTCAGTGGCAATTTTGACGAGTGCGGAGGCGCTCTGCAAGTCAGTTGGTCCTTTACCGATGAGGCAGGCAGGAAAATAACCCATGCCCAAACCATCACGGTCTCTCCGGCTCCACAAGCCCAATTCGTGAACCCTCCGGGCAATCAAACAATAAGTTTTACACAAGCCAATGCTTACAGCGCTCCGGCATTAGTCTGCTCAAATGGCTTGTCTGGCAGCAGCAGCATATCCGGTCCTGTGAGCCCCACCCTCTCGCGCAATTACTCCTCCTGTGGGGGCACCATGATTGTACGCTGGAACTTCACCGATGACTGTGGACGTACTACAACGCACACGCAAACGATCACCGTACAGGCCTTGCCCCAGGCGACTTTTGTCAACCCTCCGGGAAACATCACCCTTTCCTGTCCTGAATACCAAAGCTATGCTTCTCCCACCCTGTCCTACACCAACAATCAAAGTGGCAGCAGCCTCATCAGCGGTATTGTTGAAGCATCGGTACAAATTCCGGCAGATCCCTGCGGAACAGGTTTCACCGAAACATGGACTTACACCGATCTTTGCGGGCGCACCATCTCCCACTCCCGATTTGTGACCGTCACCGCTACCTGCAATGATGGCATCCTCAACCAGGGCGAAGAAGAAATCGATTGCGGAGGTCCCTGCCAGTCTTGTGCTACCTGTGACGATAACGTAAAAAACCAGGACGAAGAGGGCATCGATTGTGGGGGGGCCTGTAGCCCCTGCCCGGATTGTCC
>JALQTV010000150.1 GCA_023268675.1 Saprospiraceae bacterium
AACTCACTCCAATAGACTACGGCATAGCTCTTAATAGTGCCCCGAATCTGATTGGAGAAAAAAACAACATGAGGTTCAATCAATATGCTCTCCGCTTCGAAGGTTGGATTGACATTCCCGAAGACGGTATTTATACCTTTTTTACTAGTTCTGACGATGGTAGCAAACTCTATCTTCACGGCCAGGAAATTGTCAACAACGACGGCTCCCATCGCAATCAAATGAGTAAAGGGTTTATAGCCCTGAAAAAGGGATGGGCACCCATCCGGATAGACTATTTCCAATACAACGAACGGCAAAGTCTTAATATCGGCATGACTACCCCAGACGGAAAACGAAAAGATCTTTCTTTCGAAGCTTTGTGGCACATAAAAAACTGAGACCATGACTTTTTTATCCCCCAAATGTTTCTTGATAATGTTTCTCTGTCTGACTGGCAATCCACTCTACTCCCAAATACCCTATGCACACGCACACAACGACTACCAACACCAACGGTCCCTGCTTGATGCCCTTGACCAGGAGTTTACCAGTGTGGAAGCTGATGTTCATCTCATCAATGGTGAATTGTACGTTTACCACGATCACCCTGGCAATCCAGATCCGGAACGAACGCTTGAGCAACTTTACCTCATCCCACTGAGCAAGCGCATAGAGGCTAATGGCGGAGCCGTATATCCAGGTTTTGAACAACCCTTCCTCCTATTGGTCGATATCAAAACAGCAGCAGAACCCACTTATTCTCTTTTGAAACAAAAGCTGGAACCCTATCGCGACCTTTTGCATAGGTATCAGGGAGATAAAGTCCTTCAAAAAGGCGCACTCATGATTGTACTTTCAGGCAATCGTCCCATCAAAACAGTTTCGGAAGAAAAGGAAAGGTGGGTCGCTATAGACGGGAGACCTTCCGATTTGGGGAAGGGATATGCTCCTACTTTTATGCCTTTAATAAGCGATCATTATCGCAAACAATTGAGTTGGAATGGAAAAGGGAAAATTCCTGATTCACAACTAATTAAATTACAAACTCTGGCAAAAAAGGTACATGCAGAGGGGAAAGTATTAAGACTTTGGGCTACGCCCGAAAAAGAAAAGCTGTGGCAATTCCTTCTGGATGGCGGAGTGGACTACCTCAATACAGATTTGTTGGTCCAATTGAATCAGTTTTCTAAAACCTACCTGAACCATGGAAAATAATTACCTTGTAGATCAACTTTTGGCCGCAAGGCCGGAACAGAAAGTACAACTCCTCTTCGATTACCTCACTAAACACGGAGATGAAAATTATGAAGAGGATGTCACCCAAATGCAACACGGATTGCAAGCAGCCTACCTCGCAAGAGAAGCCGGTCAAGATGCCCCGTACGTCACCGCTGCCTTGTTTCACGATATCGGCCATATTCTTGCAGATGACCCCGATGAACGCAACAACCCTACACTCAAAGATGATAACCATGAAGACATAGCAGCTACATTTTTTAAGGATATCTTTCCAGATGAGGTAATAGAACCTATTCGATTGCACGTAGCTGCCAAGAGATATTTGTGCACAGTAAACAAAGAATATTACGAGGGGCTTTCCGAGCCGTCCCAGAAAAGTTTTCACTTGCAGGGAGGCCCTATGAGCGTGGAAGAACTAGCCTCATTTGAAGCCAATCCTTTTCATAAAGAGGCAGTGCAATTGAGGATATGGGACGACACAGCAAAAGATGTGAAAGCAGAAGTGCCAAACCTCGAAACATACAGAAAACTTGTATTGGAGTCTTTATTGCTCCTGTAAGAATTCTTTTCCCGGTAAATTTTGTACTTTAATGAAAGGCAAAATTTACCGGGATATGTTTGAACCAATAAAATCAAAACTGTTTGGCTTTTTTGTGCTGATATCAATTATCAATCACTCCTGCACAACTTTCGAAAATACTAACATACAACAAGTTAGAATTTTTGGCAATATTGAGGGATTGGCCACAGGCAAAGCAGTATTGGCAAGGCTGAATCTCAACAACAATGAGACCGTTTACCTGGATACAACAAAAATTACCGACAATCAATTTGCCTTTCTCAGACCGGCTGAAGCCGCATATCTCCATAGCATTATCCTGAATGATTCCATCAAATTTCCTTTTTTTCTGGAACAAACAGCCGTCCAAATCAATGGCCGTATAAATGCTGACACTTTTCAATTGGAAAAAATAAATTCTGGGCCTGAGGATCAATTGTTTAGAAAATTTCACCTCGATTCAATTTTTACTGCTCATACAGGCAACATCATCATGCACAATTATCCGGATAGGATATTCGCTGCGTTTACGGCTTTCTATCAGTTTCAGTTGTACAACCTCCCTGTCGATACCATGGATCAAATCATGAATGCCTTTAGTTCGGAGGTCAAAGCTTCAGAATACTACCGGCAACTTCTCCCCCTCTATCAAAATCTTCGACAAACAGCCATAGGGCAAGTAGCTCCTTCTTTTTCTGCACCGGATGCCGAAGGTACACTTTACACACTGGAAGATTTCCGCGGAAAGTATCTCTTACTGGATTTTTGGGCTTCCTGGTGTGCTCCCTGTCGCCAGGAAAATCCCAAGTGGGTGGCATTCTACAATCAGGCAGACAAAACCCGCTTTGAAATCATAGGTATCTCCGTTGATCACGTGGCAAAAAACTGGAAAAAAGCCATTCAAACGGATGGACTCAAATGGACCAATCTATCCACCACCAGCGGATGGGACAGCATCTCAGTGAAATATGGTGTAAAGGCTGTACCCCAGAATTTTCTCCTTGATCCCTCCGGGAAAATTATAGCCAAAAATATATCAGTAGAACAGCTGCGAAAAAGACTTTTCAAAGAGTTATAATATGCATTGTCCGTTTTGCTCACGAGACAGTAAAACCTTTAAAACAAAAAAGGCTGTCTATCAAATTGATAGACAGCCTTTTGAGAGATTTTTTGTGATTCCGTCAGGATTCGAACCTGAGACCTACTGATTAGAAGTCAGTTGCTCTATCCAGCTGAGCTACGGAACCCTTTCACTAAATTCAAACGTTAGTTTGATAGAATAGCGGGGCAAAAATACTATTTTTTTCCCTTTCAGCAAGTCTTTTGCTTATAAAAGTTCAGGCAGCAACCATTGGCTTGCTACGCTGTTTAATCATAAACAGATAGTTATGAAAAGAGCGATGCAAAAATTTTTACGCAAAAAACGATTTTACTTCTCCCTGGCCATCCTCGGCTTCCTTGTTTACAGCTATAAGACGCTGGAACTAAGGCTTCCTGACAAGGAGTTGATAGAAGTACTGTCTGACAACCCTTATGGCTTGACGCCAAAAATCAATTATCTCGACAAAGGATTCCGAAAAATACGCTATGTAGAAATAGGTCATGACAGCCTTCCGCTGATTGTATTTGTCCACGGAGCTCCCAGCTCCTCCAATTTCTGGGAATCATTGATGACCGACAGTACCTTGCTACGGGAAGCCAAATTACTGGCTGTGGACAGACCCGGTTATGGTTACTCCGGGTTTGGCAAACCGGAGATTTCTGTAGAAAGGCAGGCTGCAGTAATTGCTTCTGTATTGGAGCTGAAAAAACAGAAACATGAAACCATCATTGCACATGGATCTTCGTATGGAGGAACAGTAGTAGCCAGGCTGGCAATGGATTATCCGGAACTACTCAATGGCATCCTATTGCAATCCGCGTCTTTGGCACCCGGAGCAGAAAAAACGTACTGGATCAGTTACCCCACCAGTCACTGGTTGCTTAAATGGCTCATGCCTCCAACCATCAACGTCGCCAACGCAGAAAAACTAAACCACCGGCCTCAACTTGAAAAAATGGCTCAACTTTGGGATCAAATCAAAGCCAAAACCATCATCATGCATGGAACAATTGACAAGTTGATTTATCCCGAAAATGCTTTCTTTGCAAAAGAAAAACTCGTCAATGCACAACTGCTGGACTTTCGTTTGTTCGAAGGCAGAGGACATGACCTTCTCTGGAATAAAAAAGAAGAATTAATTGACGGCCTCCAAAAGTTACTACATAGTGAAATACATCCGGATATTTCACAAACCTATTGAACAGTGTTTTGTAATTTGAAAGCATGAGTCAGATTAAAATAGAAGAAAGCTGGAAAGGAGTACTCGCAGATGTCTTCGAAGAACCCTGGTTCGGGACTTTAGCAGACTATCTGCGCAAGGAAAAAGCAGCAGGAAAAACCATTTATCCACCGGGATCTTTAATCTTCCATGCCTTTGACCGCTGCCCTTTCGACAAAGTCAAGGTGGTGATACTTGGTCAGGATCCTTACCACAATCCCGGAGAGGCAATGGGCTTGTCCTTCTCCGTTCCCGGGCGAGTGAAAATACCCCCTTCCCTTCAAAATATTTTCAAAGAGCTGAAAGAGGATCTTGCTATTGCTCCTTCAGCACATGGAGACTTGAGTTCATGGGCTGACCAGGGAGTGTTTTTGCTCAATGCTATGCTCACGGTCGAAAAAAACAAGCCTCAATCTCATCACCAGATAGGTTGGCAAAACTTTACTGATATCGTCATCAATCGGCTGTCTCAGCAGCGTGAAAACCTGGTTTTTATGCTGTGGGGGAATTTTGCCAAAAAGAAAAAGGCTTTGATAGACGAATCCAGACACCTGGTACTTGAGGCAGCCCACCCTTCTCCGCTCGCAAGGGGTGGATTTTTTGGCTGCAAGCACTTTTCCAAGGCAAATAGCTATCTGCAACAACACGGAATGGTTCCGGTGGACTGGGCATTGCCTCAGTAAAAAAACATCGATAACTTAAATGGCAATTAACTGACAATAAGACCGAAGCAGGGTGTTACATTTACAGTACCAATAAAATACGCCATGAAAACAAACCACATCAGATTAGGAGCCTTTTTTGCCATGACTGCCGTCATCGCAGGAGCCTTTGGGGCTCATGCCCTTAAACGTTTTTTGGAACCTGCACAACTGGACACCTTTGAAATTGGCGTCAGGTATCAATTTTATCACGCCCTCGCATTGATTCTGACAGGTTTACTCCGTGGGCACCTTCCGGAAAAGAAATTGCACACAATAGGATATCTTTTTCTGGCAGGAATCATTCTATTTTCAGGATCGCTCTATTTATTAGCGACCCAAAAAATCCTAGGAATGAACCTGGCTTGGCTGGGACCCATTACCCCGATAGGAGGAAGTTTGTTTATCGTCGGCTGGGCTCTATTGGTTTTCGAAAAACAGAAATGATTCCAAAATCCACCTCGGAAACCTTATAACTACTGCTCAATTTTCATGCTCGAACATGTCCTGGTGCTCCCGTTTGCGGTTGCGCCACCAGACATACCCAATCAAACCAATCAGCACATAGGGAGTTGCCAACATATACAGGATGCCATTGTTGAGCCCCTTTCCCGCTGTTCCTCCATTTTGAAGATTGCTTTCAGCAGACATTCGGCACATAGGGCATTGAGCTGCAACCGTTGAAACACTGCTGGAAGAAAGTGCCAATACAAAGGAAATCGTCAGAATGCGAATATACTTTTTCATGTTACTATCAGATTGAAAGCGCTAATTATGGATAATACGGTGCCAACATAAAATAGCAAATAGGCCCGGTGATCGCCACATACAACCAAATTGGATATACCCATTTGGCCATTTTCCTGTGCCGGGCAATCTGGTTGGTATAAGCACGTATAAAAGTAAGCAATATGAAAGGCAATGACAAGGCTGCCAAAGCGATATGGCTCAACAAGATTACAAGATAGACTGTGCGCATAGATCCTATGGCCAGCAATTCGTCTGCCGACAGGATACCATCTCCACTGGTATCTCCGAAGATAGTTTCCGGAGTGGTGAAGTGGTAAGCTACATAAGAAAGTAAAAACAACAGAGAGAATCCAAAAGCCACAAAGATGGACTTTCGGTGCGCTTCAACATTCTTATTTTTGATAAAGTACAAAGCCAAAACAAGCACTATTGCAGTAAGTGCATTAAGGGTAGCATGCAGGGGAGGCAGAAAGCCGAAATCCATTCCTTCCGGTAGTGCAATTTTAACCCGGCGCATAAGGCCTACCAATAACAATACTACCACAGAAAAAACCCCGGCAGCAATATTCAATTTACGAGCAAGAACCAAATTTGCATTCATGGCTATGATTATTTTTCGGCTTCGCGTTTGAAAATTAATTCCCTTTCATTTTTTACAGGTAGGATCATGGCTGTTTGGGCGATCAATTTTTTGATGTCCTCCTTATTGGCTGCATCATAAATTCGCTTCACTCTCCCCCCCTGGTCTATCAAAAGGAGAAAAGGTTTTTGGCCGTAGGCTGAATAAGACTCCTCGCTAATTTGATAATACGCTTTGGTGTAACCATCCCAACGAGACGGGGGGATCAAATTGAAAAGCATTTGCTCCCGATCCGTAATAGCATACTCTTCTGCAAAACGGTTCAAAAACAGCTCATTGCCACTCTTAAGGTTGCTAATAAACAAAAGGTCATCACGCTCATCAAACTGTTCGTGGAGCTTTTGCAAAAGAGGTCCCATCAATGCCTTGTCACTATTGTTGGTAGGATCAAAGAAAGTAGCGATCACAAGTTTTTCAGGGTACACAGAAGAATGAAAAGGTTCTGCAGTACCATAATCAATTTCAAACTCTACAATGGTTCCCAGATCAGCAAGATCGTTAAGAATCTCTTTTCGATAATCCATGCCCCGTTGCAAGTACAACCAAGACACTATGGGAAAAACAACCAGAAGTGCTAGGACAATGAAAACACGGAATTTTTTCATCTCAATTGTTATGATTACAGAAAAAACAAGGAGGGGAAAGAATGGTTGAACCGGAATTGAGTTTTCCGAAAAAATGAAAAGGCGAATGTTCCCATCCGCCTTTGTATTGTATTATCCCTTGAAAGTAGGGATATAAACATCGTCCTGTAAGTAGCTTTGCTGATCGCCTCCTTTCGCAGGCTCTTCATTCT
>JALQTV010000151.1 GCA_023268675.1 Saprospiraceae bacterium
ATCCATTAAGCTGGGCCTGGAAGAACAATTGATTATACAGGAGCTCAATCGCGAAGTAATCCTCAAGCGACAGACGCGAAAAGAAAATGCAGGCATTCCTTCGGCGGGATTCGATACAGTGGAAGACAGGGTTGCGGTAAGGCATCTAGAAAAAACCCTGACTCCTTTAGAAGAGAACAAAGATGAATATCAGGAGAAAGATCTGGTCAGGATTTTGATAAACTATGGAGACCAGCTTTATGATGTTGAAAAAAATCTTTACCTGGGAGATTATTTGCTTCATGAATTGACAGATGTCATTGATTCGTTTGAGCATGAGGGATACCGACAAATTATCAGTTTTTATCAGGAGATCAGACAAACAACCATTCCTACATCCAAGCATTTTACTTCTCACAGCGATAGAAAAATCAGCCAATTAGCAGTTGACTTGGTAAGTTCCCCCTTTCAACTCAGTGAAAATTGGGAGAAAAAGTGGGAAATATATCTCCGAACTCAAAAGTATCCGGATGAAAACTTTATTCAGGATTCTCGTCAGGCTTTATTGCGCTTTAAATTAAAAAAAGTGATGCGTAGTTGTATTGAGAATCAGGAAAATATTGACAAATACAACAGCGAAGGGGACTATGACAAGGTAGTCACCTACCTCAAAGTCCAGAAAAAATTGGTTGATTTGAGAAATGGTATCGCTACAGAGTTGGGTACTGTAGTGTTATAAAGAAAAAGGTCAGATAAAAGCTACCTGACCTTTTCAATCCCGAAAGGAACTATATTTCTATTTTTTGTTGCGATCCAGACAGTTTAGATCTTCAAAGGCTTCTGTCAACCTCTTTTGCACTGCTTTTTCAGATGCTCTGAGCCATTGACGAGGATCATAAAACTTCTTGTTGGGCTTATCATCCCCTTCCGGATTGCCAATCTGAGCCTGCAAATAGCCCTTGTTCGCATTGTAATACCCATGTAAGCCATCCCAAAATGCCCATTGGATATCGGTATCAATATTCATTTTGACGGCTCCGTAGTTGATAGCTTCCCGGATTTCTTCTCTTGACGACCCTGAACCACCATGGAAAACGAAGTTAATGGGGTTGTCTTTGGTACTGAACTTTTCCTGAATGTACTCTTGCGAATTTTTTAAAATGATCGGTTGCAGGTGCACATTTCCCGGTTTGTAAACCCCGTGAACATTCCCGAAAGCTGCAGCTACAGTGAATCGATTACTGACCGTGCTCAGGTGCTCATAAGCATAAGCCACTTCTTCTGGTTGAGTATACAATCGTGAACTGTCGATGCCTGTATTGTCCACACCATCTTCTTCACCACCGGTTACGCCAAGTTCAATTTCCAACGTCATTCCCAAAGGGGCCATGCGCTTTAAGAAACTGACACTGGTTTCAATATTTTCTTCGATAGGCTCTTCAGATAGATCCAGCATATGAGAGCTAAACAAAGGATAACCTCTTTCTTCGAAGAATTTTTCTCCGGCGTCTAACAAACCTTCTACCCAAGGCAAAATATTTCTGGCACAGTGATCCGTATGTAGCACGACGGTTACACCGTAAGCTTTTGCAAGCGTATGTACATGCATGGCACCAGAAATTGCACCGAGTATGGATGCTTTTTGTCCTTCATTAGACAATCCCTTTCCTGCGAAAAAGCTGGCTCCACCATGCGAAAATTGGACGATGACAGGGGAGTTTACTGCTTTTGCGGTTTCAAGTACAGCGTTGACAGTATTGGTACCAGTAACATTTACCGCAGGTATGGCGAAATTGTGTTCATTGGCATAATTGAGTAGTTCTGTGACTTCATCACCGTGAAGTGCGCCAGGACGAAATTTTGTTGTTGACGACATTTCCTATGCAATTTTATGAATCATATATTGAACTGCAAGGTACGGATTTCTAAATTATCTTAAAATATATCAGATAATGCCTTTTTCCGTGAGATATCTTTCAGCATCCAGTGCAGCCATGCAGCCCGTTCCTGCTGCTGTAATTGCCTGTCTATAAACTTTATCCTGTGCATCGCCACTGGCAAAAACTCCTTCAATATTTGTTTTGGCAGTGCCGGGTTTCGTTATAAGGTAACCGGTTTCATCCATATCGAGCCAACCTTCAAATAACTTGGTGTTTGGCTGGTGACCAATAGCTACAAAAAGACCTTTAATCGCAATTTCAGTATGCTCACCAGTTTTGTTGTTGACTACTTTGATTGCCTCTACTACAGGGTCTCCGATAACATCCGTTACCTCTGTATTCCAGTGGACTTGAATTTTTTCGTTATTGAGCACTCTTTCTTGCATGATTTTAGATGCTCGCAACTCATCTCGCCTAACCAGCATATGAACTTTCGGGCATAATTTGGCAAGATAGGTAGCTTCTTCAGCAGCTGTATCCCCTCCTCCTACAATTGCAACTTCCATGCCTCTGAAGAAGAAGCCGTCACAAACTGCACAAGCACTGACTCCTCCACCTGTGGTAGCAAGTTTTTGTTCTGACTCCAGACCAAGCCATTTTGCACTTGCCCCTGTAGAAATGATTACACTATCTGCCTCAATTTCATGGCCGCTTTCAGTCCAAAGTTTGTGTTTAGGACCAGTAAAATCAACTTTTTCTATCATTTCGTACCTAACATCAGTTCCAAAGCGCTCGGCCTGTTTTCTGAAGTCTTCCATCATTTCAGGTCCCATAATTCCATCGGGGTAACCTGGATAGTTTTCAACGTCTGTTGTAATGGTAAGCTGTCCGCCTGGTGTTGAACCGGTGTATAGCACCGGTTCAACACCAGCACGAGCTGCGTAAATAGCTGCAGTATAACCAGCAGGACCTGATCCAATAATAAGACATTTTATTTTTTCCATAGCTAAAGACATTTGTTGTTTGGGTTGCAAGTTAATTAATTTTGTAGTCGTACTGGAAGAGTTGAAAGTTTTCCTTCCCTACAGGTTTCCGGCTGCAAATTTGCGAGCAATAATTTTCTTTTACAGGAACAAAAATCACACAAGAAGCAAAACTGGCTTTTTGGTGCGCCATCCATAGCCTACTTATCAATTGACATCCTGTATTTTGAGCCTTACCTTTGTAGAGTACCTAAAATTCAAGGAATGATTGTTGCTAGCTACCTCATCGCTGTATTGTTGTCAATTTTATCTTTGTTTAGCTGGTTTGCTTTTAGAAAGTCACAATTGGTTTCGAGTGCAGCGAAAGGATTTTTAGGTGTCAGCATGTCATTTGTAATAGGGAGCAGTTTTTTTCTTGAACTGCCGTTTGAAATTCAATTCAGGTATTTGTTATTGGATTTGGCTTTACTTGCAGGAGCAGGGTTTTCTTCTATGTTTTTTGCAAAGAATACAGGGTTGTTCAAAAGCAGTATTCCAATTTTACTATTATTGGCTTTAGCGGGGCATAGGGAGTTATTGATTTCAAACAAATATGAATCCCCGGAGCTTGCTCCCGACGGAGAATTATTGGTAGCTTTTTTTGAAGGGGTTTCTCCTGAGTTCGCCTTGAAGTCTGCCATAGAAAAATGGGGTCTTGCTTTATATCCGGCTTTCCATCCAGATTCACCGGATGACACCAACCTTGATGATTATTGGCAAGTCGATATTCCGGCAAAATGGCAAACCAATACCCTCAAAATTGTGAACCAAATCAGCAAAACCTCGGGAATTCGATGGGTAGAACCCAATGAAGTACTTTCTTTGGATTTTAATGAGAGCTTTAAAGTTTCGCGCAAACCTGATGATTCAGCCCTTAATGACCCGGGACGGCCATTCTTGTGGGGATTTGACCTGATGCAAATGGAAAAGTTATATGATTTATTAAAAAGGATGGACAGGCGTATCAAGAAAAAAGCACTGATTGCAATTTTAGATTCAGGGGTTGATGCCAATCATGAGGATATACGGGATAATTACAAGTCATTAAACCCTGATTGGGATAAGGACCCCCTTGGACATGGCACTCATTGCGCGGGAATTGCAGCAGCTGTTTCAAACAATGAAAAGGGAATTGCCTCTTTTTCACTGGAAAATAATTTTGTTGAGGTAGCCAGTATCAGGGTATTAAACGCAGCAGGAGCAGGTACTCAAAAAAGTATAATTGACGGCATAATTACTGCAGCAGATAGAGGAGCAGCTGTTATCTCTATGAGTTTGGGTGGAAGATCTTCTCAGCGAAAGCAACAAGCTTATCGGGAGGCCATAGAATATGCGTCGAAGAAAGGAGCTATTGTTGTTGCTGCTGCGGGAAATTCAGGGATAAATGCTAAAAATTTTGCTCCGGTGAATGCTCCGGGCTTAATTGGAGTGGCAGCATTGGATACTCTGGGTAGGAAAGCTGGTTTTTCCAACTCCGTTGAAGACATTGCCATGGCGGTCGCTGCACCTGGAGTAAATATATATTCTACTATACCCGGAAATAATTATGCAAGTTTCAATGGAACTTCTATGGCTACTCCTTATGTAGCTGGACTACTTGGGTTGTTGAAAAGCATTGAACCCGATCTTAAGGCAGGAGAGGCTTATTTGATTTTGAAGGAATCAGGCATGGCAATGGGAGATTCACCCAAAACCGGTCCGGTGATTCTGCCCTATAAAGCACTGGAATTGCTGTTATCTCGATAAATTATTGCTCTGGAAGCAGGTTGATGCGGAAGCGATTGTTTGTTTGAAAGTATTTTGCCGCACTTTTCGACAATGCTTCAGGAGTCAGATTCTCAATTTTCTTTTCGAGGTCTTTTTTGCTTATCCCCTCGAGAGGTAATCCATACTGATGCCTTAGACTAAGTTGTTGAAGCCAAAAAGCATTTTTTTCAAGTCCTTCCTTTCGTTCTTGCCGCTGATTTTCAAAAACATTTTGGAGTGTAATAGGATTTACTCGTCCTTCTACCAGCTGGTTTATTGCCATCCGAGCTGCATTTTCGAGCTCCTCCAACCTGGCAGGTTCGCATTCAAAAGTGAGGGTTATACGGTAGATACTATCAGGTAATGGCAGTAAAATTGTATTCAAATTTATTCCATAAACGCCCCCCAGTTCCTCTCGCAAAGATTCTCGAAGTACGGTATTCAGATAAGCGCCCACAGTATAAAAGTTATACCTTTCCTGAGCATCTGCATAATCAAATTTACCATGCCAGGTAAGATCGATCCTTGCTTTTGGAGCACTTCCCCGGATAATGGTCGAATCAATAACCCCCTCAGCCAAAGGAGCATTGGGATTTTGCCAGCTTTCCAGCCGGCCTCTAGAGGGAAGGTTACCCAAATAACGAGTAATAAGGTCTTCTGAAATAGTAGTGTCCAGGTTGCCAACCAATACGAAAGTGAAGTCACTCGCATCTGCAAATCTGTCTTTAAAAACTTGCCAACAATCGTCGGCTGTCCAACTATTGATGTCTTCAGGAGAGAGAATGGCTTTTCTCCTGGGGTGGTTTCGATATTTTAACTTTCTGACGATGTCTGCATAATAATAATAAGGATTGTCGAAAACATTTTTCAAGACGCTTATTTGCCTGGATTTCATTGATTGAAGGGCCTGCTCGTCCTTTCCGGGAGCTGTGAAATAGAGGTAAACCATCTGCAAAAGTGTTTCAAGTTCCTCAGGGGAACAATACCCGGAGAACCCCTCAAACAATTCACTTATATAAGGGCCAAGCCGTACATTTCTTCCTTTGAGCATTTTATTCAATGCTACTGCATCCAAGTGTTCAAAACCACTCATTTGGACAAACCCGGCGGCATTATTAGCTTGTTGGTACAGGGAATCAGGATAGATAGAACTTCCTCCGGGGCTAAATGCGGTAAGCAGGATTTCATCGTTTTTGAAATCAGTAGGTTTAATCAATACCTTTACCCCATTTGTAAGTTTCCAAAAAAAGTGGTCCGTTTCGGGTTCGTAGTTTCTTCCAATAATTTCCGCCTTCGGCAAATCCTCGTCGAAAAGAACTTGATTCGGACTAGATTCTGTGTGTGGCTCAACTTGTAAGGTGTCATAAATTGCCAGCCATGAGATTAATTCTTCAGGAGCAGGAAAAACATTGCTTAATTTTTCAGGCCCTTTTAGAATGATCTTTTTATCAGGCACAGTCAGCCATTGAAGGGCAGTTTCAGTGATATTGTCTAGGGTAATTTCAGATAGTAGTTTTTCATATACCCCTTTGACCTGAGTAGGCGACCAAACAGGATTATTCTGCAAAAAATGCGAGGTAAGCTGGCTTGCCAGTCGTGCAGAAGAGAGGTTTTCCTCTTCTCGTTGCATGATCTCTGCAGACTTCAAAAGGTCTGCTTTTTGTCTTTCTAATTCCTCCGGGAGAAAACCAAAGGTTAAGGCACTTTTGGTGAACCGCATTATCAATGTAAGCGCATCTCGAAGTTTCTCTGGTTCAGTGGTGACGCTGTACTGGTATTGTGCAATATTAGCCAGGTCATTGCCAAAACCTGACCAGGCAAAGGCGAAAGGAACCTGGTTTCTTTGGGTGAATTCGTACAACCGTTCGTTGAGCATTCTATTGAAGAGGTTGACTATCAAAGTATGTTTGTAATCTTCTAAGTTGTTCAACGTAAGCTTTGACTGTCTGAAAAGTACCTCTAAAGTGGTAGTAAATGCTTCCGGATCTGTAAATATCCCCGCGTCGGTGCCCGAATACAGGGGGATGGTAGTATTTCTTGCCGTATCTGGAAGGGAGCTTTGAGATAGCCCTGAAAAATACTTTTGTACAAGCATTTCCATGGTGTCGAGTGGCAAATCTCCTGTTAATATTACACCGATGTTTTCAGGCTTGTACCACTTATTATAATAGTCTCTGACTCTTTCGAGGGGAATAGTATCCAATAGGGCTGGATCTCCAATGGGCAAACGTTCAGGATAAAGGGACCCTTTATACAAAAATGGGAAAACCTGTTTATTGAGTCTTTCTTCCGGCTTTTGGCGTGTTCGCCATTCGGATATAACAACACCCCGTTCTTTTTCCGTT
>JALQTV010000152.1 GCA_023268675.1 Saprospiraceae bacterium
ACACCCTCCTGGTGGCTCCCAAACCAGATATTGCCCTTGCTGTCTTCCAAAATAGCCCGGATACCTGAGGTAAAGGAGAGTTTGACAACAGCTTGCTCCTGACAAGCTACCAGCATGCTCATGCCAATAAACAGTGCAGTAGCAACACCTGATCTTTTAAAAAAGAGTTCCATAGCGTCAATAAATGATGATCAAAATGAGCCATGACAGTCTCAAATTCAAGCAGAAAAATACCCCGAGAGCTGGTAAACAAGCAAAAACACCCCGGCAATCAACAAATAATAGTTAGCCGCAAGATAAAAAGCATCATAGCTTTTTTGCTTTTTCCAGCTGTTGATCACATACACAATCGGAATCAGCGCAAACACCTGCCCTAACTCTATCCCTATATTGAAACTGATTACCTTGGCCAGCAGTTGCCCTTCCCCCAAATCAAAGGATTGTAAGCGGGTTGACAAACCAAGACCGTGAATCAACCCAAAGGCAAACACCATGAACAACAGGTTTGGAGAAGGTACCCCTAACCATCGTTCAAAGCCCCCAAGGTTTTCAAACCCTTTATAAATCACACTCAATGCAATTACTGCGTCAATCAAATGTTCGTTGACACTATAGCCCAGGTAGGTACCCAAAATTAGCGTGATGCTATGCCCTAGAGTGAAAACAGTAATGAACTTTACAATATCCCTGAATCCACTCAAATAAAAGATAACACCGACCAAAAACAACAAATGATCATACCCAGTCAACATGTGCCCCGCACCAACCCTGATATAAGCTAACAAACCTCCTTTTGACAGTATTTCCTGATCCACCTCACTGACACCATGCGCCATCAAGAACAGAGGTAAGGCAAATAAAAAAGTAAAAATCCCAAACCTTCTCATCCCTTTCTTTTATTAAACCAATAGAACAAGCCAAACAAAAGAAGCAAACTCCCCACCCAATAAACATAAGAGGGAATTCCCCATACATCCTCATTGTCGTGTTCGTGTACTTCAGTTGCATGATGACTATGGCCGTCTCCTACCTGGAATGTCAAAGTAGCCCAATTGGATTCATGAGTCAGCCCTTCCTCTTCAGAAAGAGCCATATAAATGGTGCGAAGGTACCAGACACCCTGATGGCTAATATCAAAGGTAACTACCCCTTGAGCATCTGTTCTAAGTTGTTGCAATGCATCATGCTCGTGATCTGCTTCTGCCTCAGTACCTTCATGGCTATGCGCTTCCCCATCGCCATGGTCATGAGATTCAACTTCCGAACCTACATATACCAGTTGATTGGCCAGTGGCTCGCCTTGCCAAAGCAGCTTGACCTTCATCGCATGCCCGCTGTGCAAATCATAAGGATTTTCCAATGGTATAAACTCAATCGGATATCCGAGGACTGTTTTCCAATCATCTGTCAAAGTTTCTCCCACCTGAAAAATCGTTTTGACATGCTTGGAATATTTCTCTATCGCATCAGAGTTAAGTTCCCCGTTTTCCTCCCTCCACACAAGCATATCCAATACCCCGTCATGCTCCAGGTATTCATTAAATTCATTTGCTGCAAGCTCTATATTCTTGGGATACGTAGAGAGCCCCGCAACCCAGGTTCCTGCATCACCTGCTATAAAATCAAGAACGGTTACGCCTTCCACTTCCTTCCACTGACTGCTATCCACAGCAAGACGTTTTCCGCCGCCGACCAAACTTACATCGATCATCCTGTTGCGATCGATGGTGTTCTCACTTCTTTCAAAAGTCCCATTGTACAACTCAATACTTGCCGCCGAATTGGGCTCTAAAAAATAAGCCCCCGGCTTAAAGTACATGTCATGACTACTCAAAAGGAGTCCCAATACAATTAAAATTGTCTGTTTTTTCATATCAGAATAAGTTAAATTGCTGGATTATAACACCAAATTTTATCTTTATCTCATAGCCTGCGCCTGTGCGAGGATATCCAAAACAATCGGTTTGAAACCACTAAAAAAGAACTCTACTGCGATGACCATCACGATCAGCCCCATTAGTCGCATCATCACATTGTTGCCGGTTTCACCTAAAAATTCTATGATTCGGGAAGAACTGTAAAGGATCAGATAGGTAAGAAACATGACCAGAAAGATTGCCCCAATCAATATCACTTTCTTTTCAGGGCTACCCGCATCTTCCATCATCACAATAGAATTGGTAATCGCTCCGGGGCCACAAATCATAGGAATGGCCAAGGGAGTCACAGAAATATCGTTGACATAAGTTTTGATCTCGGAATCGTTGATTTTCACCCTGCCCAATCTGGCCTGTAGCATATCCATGCCCATCAGGAAGAAAATCACTCCCCCTACGATCCTGAAACTATCCACCGAAATACCAAAAAATTGAAACAGCAACTGCCCCGAAAAAGCAAATGCTATGATGGTAAAAAAAGCTACCAGAGAAGCTTTCTTGGCTGTCCTCGTGCGATGTGGCTGGTCTATGTCCTTGGTCATGGTCATAAAAACAGGCATCACACCCAGTGGGTTAATCAGGGTAAAAAAGGAGGTAAAAGACAGGATGCCAAAGGTCAGAAGTTCATTCATTATTGCTGATTTTGAAAGATAAAATTAGGAAAGATCAGCAAACTACTAAACTATTCAGGCTTGTTATCCCGAATAAGTATAAAAACAAGCAGGCAAATTATACCGGATAAATTGTACAGCCAATACCTAAAAGACACCAAAGAATCACTAATTAGAACTATTTTGCCCATAATACCTATTATTAAATATTAAAACCTTCAGATAGAATGAGTACAGCACTACAACAAATATTTGAACAGGTACATAGATTGAGTCGTACCGAGCAATTGCTTTTAATCTCTTCTATCGCTCAATTGCTGAGTGAGGAGCACGGACAATTGCAAGACAATGCCATTCTCTTCTCTCAATCCATTATCACGAAAGGAGACAAAAGCATTGATCCGACAAGCCTGTTTGGAATATGGGAAAAAAATCCCAGGAATCTTCAGGAGATTAGACAAAATGCGTGGGAGCGCAATTAATTTCTAAACAATGGTTCGATGTGATACCAACATCTTCATTCATGCCTTCAACGGCGATTCCAACACGCTCTCTGCGCTACAAAGTATTGGCTACGACAATATCTTGCTGTCCAGCATTACGATCATGGAACTTTACCAAGGCATGAGTAATAAGAAAGTGAGGTGGTCTGATTAATCTGGACAGGTTTCTTCAGACCACCTCATCAGGTCGGGGGCGAAATAAGTTATACCAAAATTTGACCTTTTTAAACACAAACGACCAAACAAACGGCCAACAGTAAAAAAAAAATTCCTAACTATTTGATAGCTAGGAATTTGAAATAAAGTCTTGTAGACCCACTAGGACTCGAACCTAGAATGACAGAACCAAAATCTGCTGTGTTACCAATTACACCATGGGTCTATCCTGTATTGCTCTCAGGAAGCGAATGCAAATGTATAACTTTTTGCACAAACCGGAAAGCCTTTTTCAAAAAAAATTATTCATCACTTCCCTCTCCGGGGAGGAAGGCCAAACTAAAAAACCTTCTGTCTAATGCTTCACCGGCCTCGTCAAAAAGGTAGAAAACAAATACTGTTCCCCTTCCTGCTTTGTATAAAACCAACATCTGACAGTGTTCCCGGATGGAAAAGCCTGACTTGGGTCGAAAATAAAAGAGCTTTCCCCAGTCAGCATTGAAACGCTCTTCTCCCAAATCGTGGTCTTCCAGCGCCAAGGCCGTAATGATCGAGTCGTCGTCATTGGATGCCAAATGGGTGGCCATCTGCACCGCCCGGATATGTGGCAAATCATCACTATCAGAATAAGGATCGTCCGGAAAAACATTGTAGCGAATTTCCAGTTTTTCCCGCCGGGAACGAATGATAAAATCTGCTGACAGCAAATCGTTCTTCAGGTACGCCTGCGATGTATATCGACCATCCAAGGGTTGGAAAAAATCCAAGCCGCTGGTCTCCAATAAGCGAACGAAGTCAGGGCTGAGTCTAAGCTGAGCGCGAACAGGTACCCCTGTGAACAGCAATGACAAGGCCAATATCAATATTCGCATGCGATGAATTTTGCTTGAAATCCCGAGCCTGCATCAGGCTGGGGCAATTCTGATTTTTTCTTTGATAGATTGAATAAGTGCAGGAGAGGGTTTTCTGCGGTGTACTTTACTTTTAATGAAATCGCGAAACGATTTTTCCTGGCTGAGTACCTGAATGTAGGCCGGATTAGACTTAATTTCCCTGAGCAGTTCCTTTTCGGCGGATTCATTCAATTCATTGTCCAGATACATCGCTACTCGTGAAATGAGTTCCTGAAAGTGTTGATCTCTCATGGTGCCAAGTTTTTGCCTTAAGCAAATTACGACCCTGATGTTGTTCAGAAAATGTGTCCTGATCTTCTGAAAAAACACTAACCTTTCTATCACTTACTGATTGATAAATCAATTAAGCATGCACTTAAAAGGATATTTTTTCACGGGATCGATGACTGCTGTTATAGTAACTCAGCGTGACAGAAAAGGTTAAATGGGGCGAAACTGCCTCAAGGCAGCGGTTAATAAATGTTAGTGGTTTTGTTTATACTATAAACTATATACGCTTGTCCTGATAACCGAACTTTTTAGCGTATTCGCTCAATTTCTCTTTCAACATATTGCGCGCTCTGTGCAAACGCGAACGCACGGTACCTATGGGTATATCCACGATTTTGGCGATCTCTTCGTAGGTGAACCCTTCAATATCACACAACAAAATAACTGTCCTGAAATCTACCGGTAAGTTATTGATCGCTGTCGTCACCTCATCTCCCATCATCTGCTGAAACATCTCTTCCCGGAGATCCATATAACTCGAATACGTCGAATCTTCTTCGTCGTGGTATCCTACAATTTCTTCATAATCAACCCTGCTCGGCTGTTTGCTTTGCTTGCGATATTGATTGATGAACGCATTTTTCAAGATCTTGAACAACCATGCCTTTGCATTGGTTCCTTCAACGTACTTATCTATAAACCTATATGCCTTCAAATAAGTTTCCTGTACAAGGTCATTTGCATCGTCCTCGTTGTAGGTCAGGTGGAAAGCGAAGGTATAGAGTGAATCCAGGTGAGGGAGAAACTCTTCTTCAAAGACCCTGTCATAATATGTAGCGTCATTTTTCATCGGCCTGGTAAAGGTACGAAATAAATTATTTACCCCATGCTACTTTTGTACTGCCCCGTAACCGGCCAGGAAATCAATGGTTCCCTGTGTGGAATGAGTGAAACAGATGATTCCATCTTTTTTTCAAACCATACCAGAGGTGCAGGGTTCTTATCCCCTGTGCGGGTATCGCACCAGAAAAAATAATAAAAAAGATCCATCCGCTCACCCATGAGTTCCTGCAAATGCTGAAGTCGTTGCTGCCCTTCCTCTTTCTTGCCCTGTAGGTATATTTTCCTCCAGGCAAAATAAGCCTCATCATGCCACTCTATCAAATCATACACCGACTCCAACTCGGGTGCTTTTACCTCTGCAAAAGACCGTGCCAAGTAACCATGATGTGCTTTTCTCCCAATACCTGCACCCTTTTTTTCCCTATACTTAAAAGTGTCGTGCAAAAATGCAATGCCCCTCAAATAAAACCGCTCATCTCCGTCCAATCCAAGCCTGTCAATATTTTGCAACACTTCCAGCATGTGAAGGTAAATTTTACCCTCCGGATGACCATATCGGGGAAGCCCCCAATCCAATCCGGCCAAAAAACCAGGGTCCTCAAGCAAAGTGTACTCCAAATCGTTTTCCGGTCGCAAGAGCGTATGAAAATCTAAATTGGGCTTTGTTGACTCTGTTATCTTCATGCTTTCCCTAATTATTGGCGGCTGACAAATGTTTGGTCGTATAAATTTATACCACAAAACTATCTCAGCATAAAATAAGAAAAACCACCTATTAATCCAAGCAAAAAAATAATTTCAAAAATATCAACTTTTTGTAAACCAATTTAGCACCCCCGTCGTTTACTAACTGATTTTAAAAATCTGAAAAATGATTTATTGACTATTCAGGTAAAAAAGCATACTTTTGTGCCAATTTTGAAGAAAACTTGAAGCACTCTTGTGTGCCTAAGATATAGACTTGTTTAAAGTTGGTTTTTCGTTTTGTTTTGATGCGTCTGTCTTGCTCTGCAGGATGGACGTTTTTTTTTGCCAAATTTTTTGCCATGCACCTGAAAAACCTTGTCAATGACTGTATCAACCTATTGTTTCCGCCTCTATGTCCAGCTTGTAGTCTCAACTTGCGGAGTGGTGATTTGCTCACCTGCCTTTCCTGCTACCCTCAGCTACCCTGGTTTAGCAACGAAAACCTTTTACAAAATCCAATTCTCGACAGAATGGCAGGCAGGATAATGATAAATAATGCATTTTCGTTATTTTATTTCATAAAAACAGGTTTAGCCCAGAATATTATTCACAACATTAAATACAAAGGAGACAAACAGGCGGCCTTTAACCTGGGAGTAATGCTTGGTAACAAAATTTTACTCAGACATCCTGCTCCCCTTCCCTGGGAACTTATGGTTCCTGTACCCCTGCATCCCGGCAAATTTGAAAAACGAGGATACAATCAAAGTGAGGTGTTTGGCCAGGGACTTTCTGCCGCCCTGGGCATTCCTATGGCAAGCAATGTACTGCGACGAAAAACGACAGGAAAGAGTCAGGCATCCAGAAGCAAAGACGATCGCTTCGCTTCCATCTTCCAGGCATTCGAACTCGTCAATCCCACTCCCATTCAAAATCGACATGTGTTGTTGATAGACGATGTACTCACCACCGGAGCTACCCTGGAAAGTTGCGGACAGCTCCTCCTCCAAAATGGAGCCGCCAAATTGAGCCTGGGCTTAATGGCAGTGACAGTAAATCGGTAATGAATATAGGT
>JALQTV010000153.1 GCA_023268675.1 Saprospiraceae bacterium
TATCATCGTCAAAGCTTTTATTCCTTCACTCATCATGGCCATAGGGGCAGGGTTTACGATTCCGGTCATCAATTTGTTCTTCCTCAATGTACACGGGGTGGACTCAGCACTCTTTTCTGTCATGGGAGCTACCACTTACGGACTGGTAGCTTGTGTGATGCTGTTTATGCCCTGAATAAGGCGCAGTTTCGGCTATCGGGTTGCCATCACCCTATTTCAGTCCGTTGCCGTTCTTACCCTGTTTCTACTCGCAACCACCGAGTATTACAAAGAACTCTCCATAGCGCTTCCGATCGCCATATTTTTCTACATATTCCGGCAACCGCTCATGAATGCAGCTGCTCCCATGACTTCGGAATTGATCATGTACTATGTAGGAAAGCGCAACCAGGAGATCATGAGCGCTTTGCAAGCTTCCATCTGGGCAGGAAGCTGGTTTATCTCGATGAAACTTTTCGCCTGGCTGCGCGCACTGGACTACCGCTACGTTACAATCTTCCTGATTACAGTAGGCCTCTACATGGTCGGAGTAACCTGGTATGCCTTCATTATCCGAAGCTACGAGCGGAAAAGGAAAACCAGCACCCAACCTCAATAAGCACTCCAACTGCCATCCACTACCAATACTGCTGCATTGACAAAACTGGCATCCTCACTTGCCAAAAACAAGGCAGCTTTGGCAATTTCATCCGGTTCACCCGTACGCGGATTCAAAGGAAGTCCCGACATGATGCGATCGTTGACCCGCGGTGTAATTTTTGAATAATCTATGGTTTCACCGATGCTGGTGTTGACTGCTCCGGGTGCTATGGCATTGCACCGGATGCCCTCTTTGGCATACATATAGCCGGTATTTTTAGTCAACCCTATCAGAGCGTGTTTGCTGGCGGTATAGGCCGCTCCTGCTCTTGCACCATGTAAGCCCCCAACGGAAGCAATATTGACAATCACGCCTCCTTTGGCGGCCAGGAATAACTTTACTGCACTGCGCATGGCCTTGAATGGCCCATCTACGTTTACCTTCATTACCTTATCCCACATATCATTGTCCAGTTCTCCTACCGGAGCAAAATTGTCCATGATACCCGCATTGTTGACCAGAATATCCAATCCGCCATATTGATCTACTGCTGCCTGAATCATGCTTTCCACCTCGCTTTCCACTGCCATATTGGCAAGGACAGTGTGAATCTCGCCCCCTAAAGTCGATGCAAAAGTTTTCAATTCTTCCAATCGGGCAGCATTGATATCAGCGGCGACAACTTTACAGCCTTCTTCGGCGAAAAGGGTAGCGATGGCTTTGCCCATACCGGCACCTGCTCCGGTGATGACAGCAACCTTGTTTTGCAGTTTGTTCATGTGAATATTCTTTAGGGTTAGACAATAGTGAACATTCCAACGGTTCCTGTTTTAAGCACCTGAATGGTCACGATATCAAGCATAAGCTAACTGATTTCATCACCCTGTAAAATGACTACTGCCAATCACCGGGAATAACTTTCATCAGTCTGGTCAGTATTTAATGGAACTCAGAAAAGCTTCAATCTCTTTGTTGTACACTTCCGGTGCCTCTATTGCCGCAGTATGCCCTGCATTATTCACATACACCAATCTCGAATTTGGAATATGTGCGTGTATGAATTCCGCTTTATCAGGTGTGGTTGCCTTGTCCTCGGTGCCTACCAGAATCAGAGTCGGGCATGTTATATTGCCGAGTTCACTTTCCACTCCCTGCCTTTCCAGCACTCCTCCAACAGCTTTAACGATGGATTTTTGATTCTTTTGCAGTTCCCGAATCCATTCCTCTCGTTCTTCCCTGCGCCTCTCGTCTTGCAGAAAGGTTTCACCAAACATTATTTTCATCACGGGTTTTGTAACGCTGGCTACGCCAAAAAATTTAACCAGCGTATTCAAAATCGTGTATTTGAACTTATTCGGTTCGGGGCCGGCTGATGTTTCCATCAGAATAAGTGAGCGCAACAAATCCGGTCGCCTTGCAGCCAGGCGCATTGCAACAAAGCCCCCCATGCTCAATCCGCCGAAATGAACAGGGCCGGTACCCAAAGTTTCGATCAAGGCCACTGCATCTTGATAAAGACTGTCCATATCGTAGCCTCCCATAGTGACTTCCGATCGCCCCTGTCCCCTATGATCATAAACGATTACTCTGTAACGATCTTTTAAAAAAGCTACCTGTTTGTAAAACAAATGGCTGCTCCATAACAATCCATGAGAAAGCACGACGGTCTCCTCGCCATCGCCATGGGATTCATAATAATAGTTACAATCGTTAATGCGGATGTGTGGCATAGCTGGAAGGGTTTGTTCTCTTTTTTGCTAAATAAAATCCGTAGCTATAAAAGTCCCGGTATTTATGATAAAGTCGAATTTCTTCCCGCTCAGAGTCAACCAATGAACGAGCTTCATCACTATAATCGTGCCTTTCCAAAAAGGCATCAAAGCGAGCTTCCAATGGTTCGTAGTAATTTTTCGTCCAACACGCTGTAGGCAGAATAAAGTGCGCCAACGGAACATATCCTGCATTTTCCAAAATGCTGATTTTTTCTGAGACAGTTCCTATCTCCGGATAAGCCTCCTTCCAGAAACCTTCGAGTTCATTGGGCCTATCCTTACTTAGCCAAGAGATTTCAGAAACGGCCAGATAGCCCCCAGCCTTTAGCAATTTCCCCCAGGCGGTAACTCCCTTTTCAAAACCCATGTTGTAAACTGCCCCTTCGGACCAAATCAAATCGAAACTTTCTTCGCGAAATGGCAAATCTTCCATCGAAGCTTCCAATGTCTTTATGCGATCGGCGTATGCACTTGCTGCTGCCCTTTTTTCCAATTCTTCCAAAAATGCGGGAAACAGATCCACTGCGGTTATTTTCCCCTTGGTTTTCTCAGCCAGTACCAGTGTTTGCGCACCGGTACCACAACCTATATCACAGATATTCAATGAATTTTTCAAATCCAAATCCAACAAACTAAGGGCCCTCTGTGTAACTACCTTGCTCCCCGGCCCCTGTCTTTCACATTTGGCATAGAGATCAACCATCAAGTCCAAACTTGTCATCATTTTCACCATTAATCCTGTGCCATCCTGTCATAAACCACCTTCGACATACGAGCCATCAGCTCCGTATTGGCTTCATCGGATTCCCAGTCTTTGGTCAGGATCACCAGGGCGTATTGCCTGCCATCAGGCAACATCACTAGTCCTGAATCGTGACTCACCCGGGTAATCCAACCTGTTTTGTGGGCGACCTTTACCCCCTCCGGCAACAAGGCGGGAATAGCCTCATTGAAATGCTGATCCAGCAAAATATCGATCATCGCCTGATCAGCCTCCGGACTGACAGCACTTCGCTTGCCCAGTTGTTCGAAAAGCAACATCAGATCGTAAGCGGTAGTCGTATTGTTGAGTCCCTGGCGATAGGCCTTGCCATCTTCTACTCCTCGAAGGACCTGTATGTCCATTGCCCCCATGTCGCGCATGGTCTGGGTAACTGCCTTCGCATCTGCCAATTCAATCAGAATATTGGTAGCCAGGTTGCTGCTGTAAATAATCATATCATAAGCCAAGTCGTAAATGGTAGCCTTTTGACCGATGCGGTCATACAAACGCTCATCGGAATCCTCTCCCAGATCCATGCTGTAGAGACTGCTGTCCACAATGCTGTAAAATTCATTCTTGATCAGGATCGAATCGTTCATGGAAAGCAATCCTGCTTCGGCTTTTTTGTACAATTCTACCAAAACAGGTGTCTTCATCGTACTAGCCGCATGGAAAACTTCCTTTTCATTGATCAACAACTGCCGGCGGGGTTGGTCAATCTCCTGCAATGCCACTGCAACCGTACCCCTTTGTGATTCGATCATGCGGGTTAGTTCCTCCTTCAGCTCAAGCATCGGATCGGCTGGAGGTTCGCACGAAACGCCAAGCAATGCAAATGCAAGAAATAATAGCAATACTGATTTTTTCATATCGAACGTTTATTTTAGAACCTATTCATTTTCCTCCGTTTTTTTGCAATTGCTGCTACATCCGCTTCCTTTTTTCTTTTCGTAGAAGCAATTTAAACTTTTTCGGTAACTATTCAGGAAGCCACCTGATCATAATTTTTGAAGATATGCTTTGCACAAAAAGAAATCGCAAAGCAAACAAGTATGTTTTCAAACCTTTGGCTGCTAAATAGCTACAAAAATATCACCTGCCCATTAAACCTTTTCGCGAAGCGATAGTCCAATCAACAAACAGACAAAAGAAATATGCCTGAACCACCAAATGCCGAACAAAAAATCAAAGCTCTGCTCCAATCGAAAAGTACCTTCGACCAGGGCTTTCGGTTGCTGATGGAAACGTATCAGGAGCGGCTTTACAGGCATATCAGGCGCATGGTGATCAATCACGAAGATGCCAATGATCTTTTGCAAGACACTTTTATCAAAATCTACCGCAACCTGGAAGGCTTTCGCGGCAGTTCCGGACTTTACACCTGGATGTACAGCATAGCGACCAATGAAGTGCTCACTTTTTTGCGCAAGCAGAAAAGAATGCCTTTGCAGGGAGGAATGGACGGAATCGATCAACAACTGAGTGCAGACAAGTACTTTGATGGAGACCAGTTGCAACTGCAATTGCAAAAAGCCTTGCAGACCCTGCCGGAAAAGCAGCGACTGGTCTTCAATATGCGGTACTTTGAAGCCATGAGCTACCGGGAAATTTCGGCAGTATTGGAAACTACGGAAGGGGCGCTTAAGGCGTCCTTCCACCATGCGGTGAAAAAAATAGAACACTATTTCAAGAAAATAGCGGTGTAATTGTATGAAACAAGAAAAGGAAAAATTAAACAAAGAACTGGAAGCATTGTCCCCTCTGATGGCAGCATTGCAACAAAAGGGCGATGGATTTCAGGTACCGGAAGCTTATTTCGAGCAAACTACTGAAGCAGTCTTCCAACGACTCGAAAATTCAAAAACAGCCCAGCGTAAAATTCGCATACTCAAATTCAGGCGCCTGGCTGCAGCTGCCACGGTTACAGGAGTCACTGCCATGGCTCTGCTAAGCGGAAAATTGGGAAGTAATGCTTCGGAAAGTGACCTTTTTCCTGTACTGACACAAACGGAAATTGAAACCTATATCCTTGAAAACATTCACGATTTCGAAACGGATTTTCTCTTAGAATCCGGCGCAGATCTCAGTTTGTCTGCAGACAACTGGCTCCCGGAAGTGGATCAATTCAATGACAGCGATTCAGAAAACCTGATAGACCAATTGATCGGTGATATGGAAGACTCCGATATAGAAAGCATTTTTTAATACCATTAACTTATAAAACCATGAGAACGCACCTTTTGTTGACTCTTTTATTGAGCTGGAACACCCTTTTACTCGCACAAGGCCCTGGGGCCGAACCCGGCCCGCCACCTCCCCCCGGTCAAATGGATGGTCGCGTCAAGGCCATGAAAGCAGCCTTCCTTACCAGCAGGCTGGAACTTACCCCGGAAACAGCGCAGCAATTCTGGCCCATTTACAATGTCATGGAATCCGAAGAAATGGCCATTCGCGAAAAATACAAACCAGCTAAAGAGCTGTCCCTGCTGACCGATGAAGAAGCGGAACAAATGATACAAAATGGCTTCCGAATGGAAGAAGAAATGCTGGCACTGAAAAAAACATACGTAGCTAAATTCCGCAGCGTACTCTCTGTCAGACAAATAGCCGTGCTGCCTCGCCTGGAAAAAGAATTCAACATGCAGCTCGTCAAACGCCTGCAGGAAAAACGCGGAGAAAGACCGGAGCGCCCCGAAAGGCCTGCCCAGCGTAATATGCGCAACCGATAGCCAAAAAACGCTCAATTTTATACCTTTGTGTGCCTTTGGTACCCGTCACGGTGTCGGGTACCATTCGTTTTTTACTAACCAAAACCAAATGAACGTGTTACAGGCACACCTTGCTCTGCTCATCGTAGCCCTCATTTATGGTGGCAACTTCACTATCGCTAAAATAGCTATGGCAGGGGGCGATATGCCTCCCCTCGCTTTCATTTGGTTTCGCGCACTCACAGGACTCCTCCTCTTCGGAATCTTACAAACAACCATGGTCAGGGAAAAAGTTGACCGAAAAGACCTGCTTTGGCTCCTGCTTTGTGCCCTTTTTGGCATAGCCATCAACCAATCCTTCTTTTTTATCGGTCTCAACTGGACTACTCCCGTCAACGCTTCCCTCATCATGACCACCAGCCCCATTTTCGTCATGGTGACCGCAGCCATCTTGCTAAAGGAAAAAATTACCGGTCAAAAGGTAATTGGAATACTCTTCGGTGCCATTGGCGCCGCCACGCTGATCTTGTTTGGCCAGGAAATAAGCTACCACCCCCGACAACTCACCGGCGATCTCATGGTACTCATCAATGCTACCTCTTACGGCATCTACCTGGTACTCGTCAAACGCCTGATGGCAAAATACCAGCCCCTGACTGTAATTACCTGGGTATTTGGATTTGGCCTGCTGATGGTCAGTCCTTTCGCCTGGCAGCAACTGGGAGAAATCCGCTGGGAAGCCATGAGTACCGAAGTCTGGCTCTCTTTTGCTTATGTACTCCTTGGCACCACCTTTCTGGCTTACCTGCTCAATACCTGGGCCATGACCCGGGTAAGTCCGACACTCGTAGGAACATACATGTACCTCCAGCCTCTTTTTGCAGCCATCATAGCCCTTTTGGCCGGAAAAGATACCCTACCCCTAATCAAAATCATATCCGGCATTTTTATTTTAGGAGGAGTCTATATCTCCAGTCGCAAGCCAAAAAGTATCGAAAAAACAAAGAAAAAATTAGCATAA
>JALQTV010000154.1 GCA_023268675.1 Saprospiraceae bacterium
GAAAAGCGGGGAACTACTTACACAACAAAAAGAAAGGTCGTTAAATAAAACATAAACTTAGGTCGTTTACAAAAATTAGGTCGTCTTATTATTTTCATGAGATTATGATTTGTTATTAGCTGAGGCCGCACTTGAGGTGCGGCTTTTTTTTTGCCTGCAAGGCAAATGATTGGTAGGACTTGATCTGCGAAAGTTGGACACTTTGTGACATCAGTGGGTTGATCAGTGCATAGTGTGCTAAATGGTCGAAAACTTACCCCACTCCCCATGATTATTTGGTGAAAAAGAGTTGCAAGGCCTCGAGTTTGCAGGTGAATTTCGACCTGTTATTATCCCTGTTTCGTTGGTCGAGTGGAGTGAGGAGAAAGGAAGATCCTTTTTGAACCCAAAGGATAACTTTGAGGTAGCTTCTACTCTGCTGAAAAATAAAAAAGGACTCAGGAAGCAAACTTCCGAGCCCTTTTTTATTTATAGCCTGTTTGGGGACTATTCTTTGATATAGAATGTCTCAGGGGAGGGTCTAAGCGCGCGATTGAACCAAAGAGGCCTTCTGAGTCCCTCCGGACCAGGTGCAGGTCGCGTCATTTTCAGCCATTCCTGATACACTTCAAATGATTTATTGGTGTCCACGAAAATGTCTCCATACTGGTCTTCCGGATGTATATTTTCAATTCTCACGCGTTGGTGCCAACAGTGCATGCCACTGATAGGATCCGGGTGTACGGGGAAAGTGATGTTTTGGTGTACGCCTCCATCACTCCAGAATACACGTTTGGAATCCGGGTCAGAACTTTTGAAGGGCTGAATGCCATTGATGGTGCGCATCTTCCAGCCTCCGTTTCCATTATTGTCAATGGCAACGGTATTGGTAGCCCATCTGTTTCCCTCAACATCCTGAGGCCTTCTCCAGCGACCTAAGTGGTGAGAACAAGCCACCACACCTGGTTTGATGCCCTGTGTCACCCATACCTTATCTACAAAATACCCAATATCTGTATTTACCCTGACCAGATCGCCCGTTTTCAGATTGAAGCGTTTGGCGTCTTCGGGGTGCATCCATACCGGGTTTCGGTTGGATATTTCGGTTAGCCATTTAGCGTTTCCGGAGCGGGAGTGGATTAGGGTTGGCAGACGGAAGGTGGGCACCAAACAGTACTCTCCTTTGTCATAGTCAAGATTTTCCGGGTGAACATGACTTTTGATATAGGTAGGAATGGCGTATTCCGGCCATTTCCAATCAACCATGGTCTGAGAATAGAATTCATTTTTTCTGGAAGGAGTAGGGAAACCAACGACAGCTTTGCCATTGATTACAATTCCTATATCGTTTCCATTTTTCCGAATGATACCGCTTTCAGGATCTGTTTCAGCACCCTCAAGCTGTTCAGCAGGTACTTCTTTCAAGTGTTTTTGATAGCTGTGTTTTTCTACTTCGAAGGCACCGTACTTTTTCATGTATTCCAACTCGGACAAGCCTTCAGATTTAGCTGCAGCCGGCAAGCCGGGTACTCTTTCGAAAATAAATTGGTAATATTCGTCAATGGTAATTTTTTCGCCCTCTCTGTAAGGTGACAGGAAGTGTTTGCGTATGCCAAGACTTCCATCAGGATCTATGCGCCAGGAAAGTTCGATCCAAAATTCATCTTCTTCCCAGACTTCCCCGGGGTTGACTTCATAAGTAAAGGTAACTTGTTTTCCTGCCCTTCTCGCAGCTTCTCTGAGTACAGGTTGGCGGAAGCCAATCCACATCCCTGAGTGCGTGGCATAACTATTGATATCATGCCTTTCTGCCGAGTGCCCCATTGGCAGCACATAATCTGCAAAGTAAGCGGTTTCGTTCCAGGTAGGAGTCAGGGCTATATGACAACCAAACATTTCTTCGTTTTGGAAAGCCTCCATCCAGGAGAAGCCATCGGGATATGTCCAGACCGGGTTAAATACTCTGGAGAAATATACATCCATCTTTCCTCGCTTTTCCTTCAGGAAGTGCGGCAGCAAGAAGCTCATTTCGAAGAATGCCAATGGATATTCTTTGGGGAAGTGCAGTTCGTTCCAGAATTTTTGGGCGGGCGGATTGTCAAAAAATTGTGGTTTGAACTTGTTCCATGAGTTGGGGGAGGTTCCTCCTACGGTACCCACACTACCTGTAATTACATTCAGGAAGTGGAGGCATCTTGAAACGGCCCATCCGCCCAGATTTCCACTGGCAGAACTTCTCCAGTTGTGGGTGGCAAAACGCTCGCCCGCTTCTCCGATTTTTATGGCTACGTCACGGATCATGGCCGCTTTTACACCACTTTCTTTTTCTGCAAATTCAGGAGTGAATTCTTTGTAATCTTCGATCATCTTCGCGATGTAATTTTCGAAGGTCACTTCTGTACCCGGATGTAACTTGGTCAGGTATTCCTGCCAGTTGGTCCAGTTTTCCAGGAATGGCCTGTTGTAAATGCCCTCCTGGAGAATGATTCGGGCCATTGCCAATAAGACAGCTGGTTCAGAACCGGGGTAGCTTGGCATCCAATAGTCAGACATACTGGCGGTATTGGAAAGGCGGGGATCCATGGTAACGAGTTTGGCTCCTTTCATCTTTCCTTCAATGATCCGTTGGGCGTGTGGGTTGAAGTAGTGGCCACTTTCAAGGTGTGCGCTGATCAACAGAATTACCTTGGCATTGCTGTGGTCCGGCGAAGGCCTGTCGTACCCATACCATATATTGTAACCAAACCGGGCACCTGAAGAACAGATATTTGTATGGCTATTATGGCCATCAATGTTCCAGGATTTCAATACCCTGTCCATGTAGCCTTCGTGTCCGGGGCGTCCTACGTGATAGGCAACTTCATTGTTTCTTCCTTCCTGTAAGGCCTTGCGGATTCTTGCCGCGATATCGTCCAAAGCTTCGTCCCAGCTCACTCGTTCCCATTTTCCCTCGCCACGAGAGCCGCTTCTCTTCATGGGGTACAAAATTCTGTCAGGATCGGTTAATTGATTGATGGTAGCGGGTCCTTTGGCACAATTTCGTCCTCGGCTACCTGGATGGTAGGGATTGCCCTCCAATTTGCGGATCTGGCCACTTTCTTTGTCGATGAACGCAGTCAGACCACAAGCAGATTCACAATTGAAGCAGGTAGTGGGAACAATGGTATAATGTTTTTTCTCATATTTTGGCCATGCAGTAGCTTCGTATTCTACCCAATCATCCCATTTTTCGGGAGGAGGAAATTTTTCGAGTTTCCCGGGTTCCGTCAGACTATCCAACGGTTGTTCTTGTTCTTTGTGCAGGTTGGGGATGATGCCCAGTTTTTCAGCTACCTGCTCTATAACGGAAGGTTTTTTTCTATTCATGATGTCTTTTTTTACTGCCTTTTTACCGGCAGGTTAAAACTTATACCAATTGGATTTTCTGAGGTGCTTCCACCCAAATTTGTTCGGTGAAAAGAATGCCCAACAAAGAGGCAATGCCTGCTATGGCCATGGACATAGGCTCCAGTCCCATGAATGCCAAAACAGCTACCGGAACGAGGTTGCCCAGTACGACCGTTCCCCACCAGAATTTGCGGGAATAACGACCCTTGGTAATCATCTCTACGGTGCGTTTGGCCTCCTCTGTTGGATGTGTCACAGAAAGTTCTGTCCAAAGGGTAAACATATTTACACCAATACCGGTAAGTAGTGCATATCCCAAAAGGTTAACCCAGTCCTGTCCGGGATTGGTGATGACTGCTGCAATGCCAAAGAAAGCTGCTCCAGCCATAATGCTGTGTACCAGCATGTGGAGTGGAAGGGTTGGGCTTTGCCAGAAATCCCGTCCTCGCGCCTGAGCAAAAAGGAACGCTGTGTAGATTGCCGTAATGACGGCAAAAATTGCGGTCAGCCACTGTACCGGCACAGCGAGTATATCCAGCTCAAACCAGCTGATCGCCAGCATCAGGGTGATAAGGGCTCCATAAACGGTAATGGTATATCCTCCTTTGACCAACCAAGAATTCCACTGAGGACGCAACAATACATATAGGAATCGATCGGGTCTGTCAAGGTCTTTGATCAACAGCAAACCTGTTGCACCCAAGAAAACCAGGGCACTGATGAGTCCAACCCATTCGGTAGTATCATCAACTTGTGCCCAATTGAATACTCCTGCAAGGAACAACATCAAAACGGTACCTGCAGCAATAGCTTTGGTCATAACATATCCTGCTACTTCCCAACCCCACAAGACTCCTTTGTCCGGAGCATCATAAATTCGGCGGGGTTTGCCAAGTAACAAGTCAATAGACCTCGAAGCACCGTTTTTGGCAACTTCTCCGGCCGTAGCAGACTGCCCGTTGGCTTCCAGTACAGCCTGTACCAGGTCTCCATTTGAAAATGCCATCTTTTCAGCTGCTTTGGCATAGTGACCTACACCTCTTGACTGAGAGGACCAGAAATAACTGTCGGACTTTTCCGTAACCATAGGGTTAAGAGAAGACTCGTCGCCGTCTATATAAAACAGGTTGGGAACAGTCCCTTTTGCTGCTTTGCGCACCGTGACCTGCTCTCTGGCCAGCAATTGGCTGATTTCGGACTCAGGGTCTTCCATATCACCTGAAATAATCGCATGTTCGGGGCAAACGTTGACACAGGCAGGCTCCAGACCTATATCGATTCTGTGAGCACAATAGTTACATTTGGCAGCAGTATGATTTTCCGGATTGATATACAACGCGTCATATGGACAAGCTTGCATGCAAGATTTACATCCTATGCAGCGATCATTGTTGAAATCCACTATGCCATCTTCCCTGACAAACAAGGCTTCTACGGGGCAAATTTCTACGCAGGGTGCTTCGGTACAGTGATTACAGCGCATTACGGAGAATAGCCGCCGCGTATTGGGGAACTCTCCTTTTTCCACCTGCTTAACCCAGGTCCGGTTTACTCCTACCGGTACCAGGTGCTCTGATTTACAGGCTGTTGTACAGGCATGGCACCCTATACACTTTCTGTTGTCAATAATAAATCCAAATTTCATTTTGATGGTTTGTGCTGAGATATTATTTTATGTATCCATAAATGTATGAATATAGTTTCATGTTTACAATTAAACACGAAAGGATATTTTTGCACAACCCAATTTTGATGCCTTCTTATTTTTTCTGAATATTGGTCTGAAGCGCACTGCTAGACCAACTGTGTGATTGCTCAGGTGCATCAGGTTTGGTGAGATAGGCTACTGCATCATGTGTTCTGAGGAAAATGTTCTTTTCACCGATTTTGGTCAGAAGATTATTTTGTTGGAGGGTATCGCGAACGGGTCCGACGAGCCCACTTACCAGAAACTGCACCTGGTGATTGTTGAGGTAGCTGATAATGTCTTTTATTACCTGAATTCCGGTCGAGTCTATGCTGCTTATGATAGAGGCATCCAGAACGATAGCTTTTGGAGTTCCTTGCTCTTTTACCAAATCTTCAATGCTTTCCCGGAAGAATTCGGCGTTGCCGAAAAATAAATGAGAGTCAAACCTCACTACTTTGATACCGGGCTCTTCTTTTGCATCAGGGAAGCGATTGATGTTGCGAAATGTTTTGGTATCCGGCAATCGTCCCAGGATAGCAAATTGTGGTTTGGATGTTTTATACACTATCAATAATAATGACAAAACCAATCCTGTAAATACTCCCATCTGTATGCCCAGAGTAAGGGTGGCTATGAAGGTGCCCATTAGGCTGATAAAATCTTTTTTATCCGTCTTCCAAAGGTGAATGGCTTCTTTGTAATCGATCAGATTCCTCACAGCAACTACTATAATGGATGCCAGGAGGGCTTTGGGGAGATAGTAAAACAAAGGAGTTAAAAACAGCAATGTGAGTGAGATGATTACAGCACTGACGATAGAGGCTATACCTGTACGCGCTCCTGATTCATTGTTGACAGCGGATCTGGTGAAACTTCCCGTGGTGGGGAAGGACTGAAAGAATGCACCACCGATTTTTGTCAATCCAAGTGCAAATAGTTCCTGATTGGGGACAACTTTATAGTCTTTGTGCTGGGATTCTATGGTTTTGGCGATAGCCAGAGACTCAATAAAGCTGATGATGCAGATCGTTATGGCAAGTGGGAGCAAGTTTGTCAGCGTTTCCATGTCTAATTTCGGAATGCCAAAGGCAGGTAAACCCTCCGGTACTACTCCTACAATCTGGATTCCCTGCTTGTCAAGTTCAAAGAACCATACGATCAGGGTTCCCAGAATAACTGTAACCAAAGCGTTGGGAATGCTCTTGTGAATTTTTTTGAGGAGCAACATAAAAACGATCCCTCCAAGTCCAATTACCAGAGTAAGTAAATGTATTTCCGAAAGGTGCGCTATGAGGAATCCTACAATTTCATGTATGATATTGCTTCTCGGTGCTTTTATCCCAAATAGATTAGCGGTCTGACTGAAGGCAATGATCAGTGCTGCAGCTGAGGTAAACCCCGAAATGACCGGATGGGATAAAAAATTGACCAGAAAACCCAGACGGAAAAGCCCCAAAAGGATCTGAATGATGCCCGCAATCAGAGCAGTACTAATGGCCAGGCTTACAAAGTAATCTGTTCCGGGTTCAGCAAACTGACCCACTCCGGACAAAATTAGCAGTGACACCAAAGCGACCGGCCCAACTGACAATTGTCGCGATGTGCCAAAAAAAGCATATAAAAACATTGGAATAATCCCCGAATACAGACCATAAATAGGAGGGAGGCCAGCCAACAATCCGTATGCCATGCCTTGCGGAACGAGCATTACCCCAACGGTAAGGCCGGCAATAAAATCAGCCCGGAAATCTCTTTTTTTGTAATGAGGC
>JALQTV010000155.1 GCA_023268675.1 Saprospiraceae bacterium
AAACTGAGGGTATTTCAATCATACTGCGAAATGCGCCAGATATGCGTGGCTTGTATGCCCATCCATTGTTGGTGTACCTCAATTCTTGAAGTATCCCAGAAGCTGTTTTCCTCTGCGATGCGTTGAGTGAGCTTAAATTCGCTATACTGGTATTTGTCTCTTTTCTTTTCAAAACCTACATTGCCTATATCTCTGTTTTGGCTGGTATTCATCAGACATAAATTGCCCAGGCGGTATACAAAAAGCTCGTGATCAGGTTCATTGATATGATGCCATTCATCTGATAAATTCTCCGGCATGATGTGCTCAATATTGAACCGATCGCTATCCATATCGTATTCAAGACCACTCAGGTGGCGTTCAAACATCGTCAGTATAAAACGTACGATTCTTTTGTTTCTTGATTGCGTAGTTTTCAATGCCTTATTTGAGAATGCATGTTTGAAATCGCGATCGTTCACATAGAGGGTTTTCAATTCCATTAAAGTTTGCCGGAAATTTAATTGACTGCTTTCAATTTTTTCAGCAATTTGATTGTAGACGCGCTCTTGCTCGTTTGTGGGATTATTGGAAATGACGTTGTACCGAAAAGAAATCACACTCACTGCCTTTAGCAGATTACAGAACTCCTGCGGATTGAACCTTCTGTACGCAGACAGTAGTAATGGATAGACTTGTCGTACATTGAACATGCGCAATTCCCCTATATATTTGCGCTGATCATGCGTCCAAAGCTCATCTTCGGGTTTCGACAGTGCGACATACGTATCGACATCTACCTGCATTTTTCGAATCAGGTCAAATACCTGTTGGCGGTTTCTAATTTGGTCTCGTATTCGTTTGAACAACTCCGAATGACGCAAAAAGCGGTTCCGGCTATTCCAGTGGGTTCGCAAAAAATCGGGAAAACTTTCGCTGCCCAGTTTCCCGACCAACTCCTCCCAACGCTGTTCCAGGTGCATCAATTCATATTCATCCCGGCTACCTGCATGTACTACCGAAAATAAGTAGTTTTTAAGCAGGTCTGTAGAGGAGAGTTTCACCCCACGCGCATTTAAGGTTTCAAATACCTTGTAAGCATTCAGTTCATCGGATACGGTAATTACTGTAAAAAATAACTTGTCGCTTAGCTGATCGATGAAACCTGCCAGGGTTTCGCCTGTCTTGTATTTTTTTCCTATTTGATTGTCCCACCACTCAAAAGCTTTTCGCATCTGATGTTCTGTCGCCTTGAGATTTCTCCTCGGAGCAGCTTGTAAAGGAATTAGGTAGTTTTGAAATAAGTTATCGTTGTTGCGGTTGAGGTTAAGCTTGGATTTTGCCACCAGGGTCACAGGATCCAGATAGCCAATAAAAGAATTCCGCAGCTGATCCTGCCTGCGTTTATTGTTTGCTGCATCTGTTTCTTCATCGATCAATTTCTGCAAATTAGAAAGTACTGCCAATACAATAATGCTAAGCGTGGTAAGTCTTTGCTGACCGTCGATGATATCAAAATTCTTGCTGTCCTTACTTTGAAGTACCAGATAGCCCATGTAGTGAGCTGTTTCTCCATCGGGACTCATGGTATTTTCAATATCCCGCCACAAGTCATCCCATTCTTCATCTGTCCAACTGTAATCCCGCTGAAAACGAGGCACGGAATAAATAAGCCCGTTTCCCATTAACATCCGGTAAGTTTGATTTGCTGTACTGAAGTTACCTACTGCCATAATTGTCCTGATTTTGCATGTTACAATACCCTCTCGTATCTCTGCTCATCCTACGCTTTGAACTGCGTCCGCTAATCTTACTCAATTTTGCTCATTAAATTCCTCACCTGCAAATCTCCGTACCCATAGATGGGTTCTCTTTTACAGAATTCCAGAAAAACTTCCGAAAAGCTATCTGTTCCCAGGTCAGCAATGATTTGCCTGAGTACTTTTACCGGCCTGCCAGGATCGTCGATATTGGGTTTGGCAGCAAAATATGCCTCTACAGCCGGGGCAATAAATGGATAATCCCTTGACATACTTTCTGCATAGCGAAGAACTGAGAGCGCATGACCGGCCTGCACGCGGTTCCATAAGCTGGAAAGCTTTGCGAGGTTCAGGAGAAGGGTACCTTTCTGGTACAAATCTAACAATTCGATCTCATTCAGCCCACCAAATCCCAGATGGCTGTGTTTCCTGGGCCTGACAAGATAGCATGGTCCTCTATGGTTGCCGTACCAAAGTAGTGCTGCCACAAACCAGCAATTCAACTGGCAAAAGACATCGTCTTCGAACCACAGAAAAACAAAAGCATCAGAAGGAATCTGTTGTATTTTTTGATATTCGGCAAGTGTTTTCGCCTCATATTCTTCTTTACTCACCCCATAATTTTTATTCATAAAGGAAAACCGGTTGGCAAAAAATACTTCCGGAGTATCTCCTTGAATGGGGCCATCTGCCAGTGCCTCCCGTGCTACAATGCGTTGACCGGGAATGTCTTTGGGAAACCTTTCTTTTAGTGCATCTCCATTTAGTATCTGAAAAATATGAAAATGTGGATTTCCGGATTCAAAAGGTTGAATAAAAGGCATCATCAAATAATTACTGAGTGCCGGCAGGGATTGCCTCTGTGCCGGCACTCTTTAAAATTTAAGAAAACGCAAACATGCACTATGGTCTCGCGGGATCGGGTCCACCATATTTGGCAAACCAACCGTGCAAATAGCCTACTGTACGCATAAAATTAGAAGGTTTTGATGAGGTACCATGAAACTCATCGTTGAAACGAATCATAACCGTAGGCACCTTGTTCACCTTCAATGCCTGATAAAATTCTTCAGTCTGGGAAATAGGCGTCCGCAAATCATTCACTCCACACATCAACATCGTCGGTGTTTTGACATTACCAACGTACATCAAAGGTGATCTTCTCAGATGTTCCGAGGGGTCTTCCCAAGGTTTTTTGCCAAAGTTGTTGTACCAGCCAATGCCATCCGTTGTTCCGACAAAAGACATCCAGTTAATCACCGGATAATTCACCGAAGCACCTGCAAAACGATCTGTATGACCTACAATCCAGGAAGTCAATACGCCTCCGCCTGACCCACCATATACAAACATCTTTTTTTCATCCACATAACCTTTTGCTATTACAGCATCCACACCCGCCATCAAATCTTCGTAATCTTTCCCTGGATAAGAATTCTGAATAGCATTGGCAAAATCATAGCCATAACCGGTAGAACCTCTGGGATTGGTATAAAGCACGACATAACCCATTGACGCATGCAACTGGGAAGTAATATCAAAACCTGTATTGTACATTGCATGTGGCCCGCCATGTATTTTCAATACTAGTGGATATTTTTTTGAAGGATCAAATTGAGGAGGTTTGACTATCCATCCCTGGACTTTCGTTCCATCCTCAGATTCGTACCAAATTTCTTCTACCTCACCCAGCTCTACAAAATCTAATATATCAGCATTCACATTTGTCAACCTTCTAATAGAGCCATCCTTAGTATTCACTGCTACAATGTCAGAAGGTTGATGAGGGCTGGTCTGAGCAGCTGCCACCAGGTTACCAGCATGGGTTTGGCCGGCAAGAAGCATGTGATTTCCTTTGGTTACTTGCCTGATATTCCCTTTGAAATCAACAAAATGAAGGTTTCGGCTACCCTGGTCTTCAAAATCGAAGAAAATGCCACTGCCATCAGGTGCCCAGGTCACATTAGCGGGGCTCCTATCCAATTTTTCCGTAAGATTCTGAAGGCCGCTGCCATCTGCATTTACCACAAAAAGATTGGAACTATGGTAGAAGTTTTCGGTCCAGTTACTGCCAATAAAGGCTATCTTTTTGCCGTCAGGCGACACACTGGCTCCACTTTCATTCCCCTTGCGGGAAGTAAGTTGCGTAATTGCTCCACTTGCTAATTCCACAGCATAAATTTGCGACTCCCGATAGGCATACTCTGCTTCTGCAATGCGTAAACTTGAAAAATAAATCTTCTTGCTATCCGGTGACCAGGCTAATTTCCCTCCATGGTTCCAGTCGCCTGAAGTGAGTTGGCGAGCTGTTCCGCCCTCTGCGGGTACAACGAAAATGTGCGTATATCCATTTTCCAGAAAGCCCACCCGGTCGCGTCTGTACTGAACCTGATCTACCACTCTTGGTGCCTTAGTCCATTTTGCACCGGGCGGCGGGGACGGAATAAGAGACTTGAGTGCCACTTCATCATCCACTTGCATGGAAAAAGCCAGATATTTGCCATCGGGGGACCATGCAATGTTAGAAGGAGTTTTGTCAAGTTTGGTAACCTGGGTTGGTTCTCCTTCCTCGTCGAGGAACTTTACAAAAATCTGGGTGCCCTCAGGCTCACCGGTTTTGGTAAAAGCAACACGGGTCCCATCAGGAGACCAAAGTCCATTGGAGCCATTCAAAAAAAACCTGTTTTTGGTACCGTCTGAATTGACTATCCAGAGATCAGTTTCTCGCTTATCTTCCATCAGATTGATCCACTGTCTGGAGTAAAGAACTTTAGTCCCATCGGGGGAGAGCTGGGGATTGGAAGCAAGTTCATAATCCTTGAATTGCTCAAGGTTAAATCGTGCTTTAGGAGTCTGGCTGAAGAGACTTTTCCCGACGAAAAGCACCAGGAATGAAATAAAATAAATTGGTTTCATAATTAAGTTGGTTTGATGTTTACTAAGCTGAGAATTGCTCATTGGTTATCGCACCTGCTGCCAGACGAGCAGTAAGTACACAACCGGCAAGGAAAGTGCCCTCCAGTGAGCGCTTGCCATGGACACCGCCACCGCCAAAACCTGCCGCTTCGCCTACTGCAAACAGTCCTTCGATTACTCCCTGATTGCCATGCTGATCGGGCCTTTGCAGCACCCTGCTTTGCAAATCGGTCTGTATGCCTCCGAGTGACTTGCGGCTCAGGATGCGATTGTGAATCGCAATCAGTGGATAAGCTTTTTTATCGTTTATTTTTTGAAACTTACAGGTTCTTGCTTTGTCTCCTTTGTACTGGCGGGCATGAGCAATGCGACGCAACTGTTCGTCATTGTGAAATGCCGGGCCGCGCTCAATCTGGGCATCGTACTGACCGATACTTTCGCGCAGCGCTGCCACTTCCACCTCACCGGTTCCGGTCAGTGCATTCATCTTATCCGCCAGTTCCTCCAGGCTATTAGCCACCACAAAATCCGGGCAGGTATCCAGCATTTCATCTACCAGTTTTCGATTACCGAACAACACATTGCCAACAAACTGCAATAGTTTTTTATCGCGAACGGCAGGATTGTGCTCAGAGCCGGATATCGCAAATTCCTTGTATGCGATGGTCTTGTTGAGCACCTGCCAGGAATATTTTTTCTCTTCTTCACAGATCCTTTCCACCAGGTAGCGAGTATCATAACCAGTCACCAGAGGTACCGGACCCATGCGCTGCCCCTTGTAGTTGAGCCAAAGGGCGGATTTACTGGGAACCAGACTCAGGCCATGGTTGTCATAGCGAGGCTGCGGATGTCGCACCCCGGCAGCATAATTCCATTGCTTTTCCAAATTTACTATGTTTGCACTGATCTTTTCCGAAGCATCGTGCAAATCACCCAGGCCATATTCGTGAGCACCGTTCAAGATATCCTGCGGAGGGGTACCCCAGTCGGATTCCCAATTGGCTTTGATTTTTTCAATGTTCCCTCCAATCCCGCCGGAAGCAATCACCACTGCCTCTGCACTCGCCTCAAAAGGCTGCCCAAGTTCTTCCTGCCATCCCTGTAGTCCCGTAACCCTGCCATTGCTGTAAGCAATGTCTGTCACGCGATGGCGGAAGCACAGTTGCAATTTATCTCGGTTAGGGTGATTTTTCAGCCTCTCTTTCAGCACGCGAATCAATTCATAACCTGTACCCCAAAGCAAATGGAAACGGGGAACGGAATTGCCCGGCTGGAAAAGGCCACGTTCCACCCAGTGAATTACCGGAAAAAAATTGATACCCAAATCGCGCAACCATTGGTACACATGTGGGGTAGTGAAGTGGATAAACTGTTCAGCCCATTTCGGACCCCAGGTTTCTCCGGAATCAAATTCTGCAAAGTTGAACCAATCCTGCATGGCCAGTTCTACAGAATCACGTATACCCGCCTTGCGCTGGTGCTTGCTATCCACAAAAAACATTCCGCCAAATGCCCAGACAGCCAATCCTCCCATGTTTTGTTCTGTATCCCGGTCAATCAATAGTACCCGCTTGCCCTTGTTTAACAGCTCCAGAGCAGTAACCATGCCCGACAGGCCGGCACCTGCCACAATCACTTCTGCTTCGTATCTAGTTGCCATGTGAAAGAAATTTTCCAATTAAGGTAATCAAAAAATACAGCAATTTGTCAACAAGATAAAACCTGGCTTGTTGTCAAGCCCAAATGCAAAGGAAGGAGAACTTCGAAAAAGGCCACCAAAGAATGAACCTAATTTATACTTTTTTGTATAATTTGCATCGCGAAAAGAAAAATGGAACTTCCCATTCGTTCTTTTTTCTTTCAAATAAATGGTTATCAAATATTTAGACAGATAAAACACCAAGTACATGAGTGATTCAATGAATATCCTGGAGGAACACACCCGGGGTGAATACAAATACGGTTTTACCAGTGACATTGAAACAGAGACGCTTCCCAAGGGTCTGAACGAAGACATTGTACGCCACATTTCCGCCAAAAAAAATGAGCCGGAATTCCTGCT
>JALQTV010000156.1 GCA_023268675.1 Saprospiraceae bacterium
TCCAACAATAAATCATCTTGAACAGGTTGTCTATCCTTACCGGATCCCCAAAAGTCTATCGGAACCCCTATTGAGAGCAGCCACAATAGTGAAATTAACTTCCTCGGAAACCTGACCCGTGAGAAAAGCGGGGGCCTCTCCGCTTTAGTAGCAGCCATCGAATTAGACTGGCTAAGATTCAAAATACTTTTCTTGAACAAGGGCAAGCAGAGAAACCATACAAGGAAAGCAGCGGACAAATTGCCCAAAAACAAAATGTGGGGAATGGAAAAAACAAATGTAGGAGGGTCAAAACGGATCAATCCGGATACTCCGAACGCAAGTACCATCGAAACATATATTAAACCTACCCTTCTAGACGATTGGTAATCATTGCTTGCATCAATTACTACAAACCAGCCCCAAATAAGAGATAGCCCCTGAAATATCAAAAATTGTTTCACCAATTCAGGGGTCAGGTCCAAGTCACATGCAACAAAAAGAAGGAGCGAGAGCCCTAATGCTATAAAAAAACCAAAAAACAGTGCCAGCCCTGATCGCCAGGAGCCAACAACACTAGCCAATAAGATCAGCACCAATAATAAGCCCAGGCTAAAAACAAAAGGTGGCCAAAGTATGCTGTTAAATTCTTTAGAAATATTTTGTGTAAAAGTCCAATTGCTTGAACGTGGTACCTTTTCGTTTATAAGCCTTGAATACCTCCAGGCCTGCCACCAGTGGTTGCCTGCCCCTTCGGAAAAAACATCAGCAACTACCACGTTTTTCCCGTCTATCCTGACTTTAGGATAAGAAGATCCTCTTTCTATGGTCAGTTTTCCTAAATCTTTAAGCAGCAATGTGCCCTGCCGAGTACCCAAAATTGGAACAGCACCAAATTCGACCTCTGATGCAAGTGCGGCTCCTTTTTGCAAGGGCACCACTACTCCCTCCTCACTTACATTTCCAATTGCCTCCCGATGAAAAAACTGTCTGACCTGTTGCATGATCTCTCCGGGAGTAATATCAAACACTTTCAGATCTTTTTGTCCGTAAGATAGAAGCCATTCCGGCTGGGAAGACACAGGATAAACCCTGAATTCTAGAAGTCCAGACCATTCAGGTTTCAAAGCAAGCTCTTGCATGCTTTTCCCATCTGCTAACATATCAAACCCAATACAGGAAAACAATCTTTCACTAAAAAACCCGGTTGTAGGATTGCTAAGTTCTATTTCAGGCCAGGGGGTTCCCTCCGGGAGGTAAGGGTATAAACTCCTCATTTTCATAACGATCTGGCTGTACAACCGATCGATATTATGATCATTATCCGGAGAAATATAGACGAAAGCTGCGTAATCCTCTGTCACAGAATAAATGGTACCTACATTAGGGCACCTTGCGAATCCACTTTCCAGTAAACGAACAACGTCTGCTTCCAATTCGGCAGCTGCCATCCCCGGATTTGCCACTTTGACAGCAATAGCAGGTTTTGTAGAAGAAGCTGTCAATCGTATATTAAGGTACGGGATGCTGAAAAACCCCCATGCTGCGAGAGCTAAGAGAATGAAAAGTGTGGAAAGAAAAAAAAGTGAACGCATGGGGGTCGATTTAATAGCACTTACACTATAAAATTAACCCCTAAATCAAACAAATGAAAACCAGTGACTTAACTTGGCTTGATTTGTCCTAAAGTGTCAAATATTACTAATTTCCAAAAACCCGGTTGACATTGAACCCGACCCTAAAACCATCTATCGGGCTCCCGTTATAGCCTGCCAGCAAATAGGGCTCATTGAGCATTTGAGAAGTGACCAGATACATTTGGAAAACATGGCCTCCTGCTTCTAAATCCACACCTATTCCATAATTGGTAGTAGCTGATTTGTGCAATCCTGGTATCATTTGGAGTGTAAGGGAGGTTCTCGCTCCCAATTCAACCTTTCCACTTATTCCGATTCCTGCATAAATATCTTCCATACCGCTGATGTTAAATATTGGTAAAGGATTAGAAAACTTTGCAAGCATAGGTGTCAATTGAACACTGACCCTTTCAGAAAATTTCCTAGCCAACATCAGTTGAGCCGCATAAACCAACCGATCACCAAACGTAGGTTCATCAGAACCCAAAAAATCATAATTTGCAGTAATTACTCCGGCGCCTGCCATAAAGGACAAAGACATAGGTGTACTTTCATCCTGTTTTTGCCGCAACAAGTGGTAACGGCCATAAGCATAATAAACTTTGTCCCTGCTTGACCGGGAAGCGCCCAGAGACAAATCATCCGAAAGACCATATTCAAGAAAGATCTGAATATTCGCTCCGTTATCCAAACCAAACAAACTTTCCAAGCCTCCATCTACAGTTCCGAAAGTGTGCATGATGCCAAGGTGAAAAGAACCTGCTTCCAAAGACTCCACAGTAGCCAGGTTGATATGACGAGGAGCATGGAAAATTAATTCTACGGGCAAATCACTTACTGCCGGTTTGCGTTCTAATTGTGCATTCGCCTGTAAAAAAGAGAATACAAAAAATCCAAATAAAACGATTAACTGTTTCATGGTTTTAATTTTTCTAAGGTGGCATTTACTTCAATTTTCTGTAATTCAGCTAGCTCATAACCCAGTATTTTGGGTATAACAATATCGTAATCAAGTAATAAAACATCAAAAGATGCTTTCAAGATAAGGTTTCCTTCCGACCCCTTGATCAATGTGCCTTCAATTAAGACAGGTTTAGTAACACCATGGATCTTAAACACTCCCTCTGCTGCAACTTTTATCTCTCCAGAAAACTCAGTGGGGGGTAACTCAGGAAAGCTACCTGTAAACTCTGCGTATGGATACTTCGCTGTTTCCAGATAATTATCACGCATATGCTTGTCTCTCAGCTTGATGCCTGTTCTCAAAGTATTCAAATCAAGATAAAAATCAAGTTGGTTGCTAGCAAAATCAATGATCCCATTCAAATACTCTGAAGTACCTGAAAAACTATTGAAAGTTGCTTCTGAGGTAAAAACAACAGTACCCCTGTCCGTCTGCCATTGCTGCCCACTCAAAACCTGGCACCACATGAAGCCAGCCAGAAAAATCAATATTTTCCTCATAAAGTGATCGTCAAAATGTCATTGGAAAGAGAATTGTTGTATACCTTCAAAGGACTTGTTGCAGGCCCCTGCTCTACACTCCCATCGGTTCGAAACCTCGAGTTGTGACAAGTACAAATAAAAACATTATTGGCAAAGTTCCAGCTGTCACTACACCCCTGATGGGTACAAACAGAACTCAATGCCTGCCAGGAATTATTGCCTGTATTGACAACCAATAAGCGAGCCTCGCTGATTAAAACCCAAGCTCCGGTAGATCTCAAGTTTGGCATTTTTGTTAAATCTATTGTAACCTGAGACGGAGACACCGTAATGGCATCCTCTGAACCTGGTTGCTCCATCTGATTACTTGCACCTGATTCTGGTGAATTGTTTTCTTTTTCGCAAGCACTGAAAATGGACAAACCTATCAGTGACCATGCTGCCAGTGATCCTGCTTCTTTTAGGAAAGAACGCCGATCTTCTGTCAATCTTCCTTCAAATATTGCTTTCATTTTAGATAGTTTTACTTTTATAACTAAAAAAAGCAGCTCCTGTTCACATAAAAAATTCATTTTTTGTAATTTGATTTTCACTGGAAAAACAAATTATAATCAGGAACTTATCAGATGAAAAGCGCCCTTAAATCTCTTTCATTTTCTGACTTACGGCATTTTGCTATTACCGTTTGGATGTTCCTATCAGTAATACATGTTGAAGCACAATCTGAACTGAATGTCTGGGTGCAGGACGCTGATACCAAACAGGGTGTAGCTTTTGCAAATGTCTTCCTGAAAAATCTAAATACGGGGGTAGCCACTGACCTCCAGGGAAAGGCAACCCTGATTATCCCTCCCAATGCTGGAGAGACAGATACACTGATGGTGAGCTTCATAGGGTATATTCCGCAAAAAGTTCCTTTTCAGCCCCGCAAAGATTTGGAATTACAGGTACTTCTCGAAAGCAATCTAATGCCACTTCCTGAAATAGAAGTCCGGGCAGAGGTAAAACAATTAAACGGCCTTGAATTGGTTAAAGAGGCCCTTTCAAAAATAGGGGAAAATTATCCTGATCAACCAACGGGGATGGAAGGATTATACCGGGAAATACTCATGGAAAATGACCAGGCTGTATGGCTAAATGAAGCCCTTGTTTGGATTGACTATGCCACCTATCCACAAAAATCCTATTCCCGGAAATCATGGAAATCATATTGGAATGAACAATTCTATGATACCTGGTTGCCTTTCCGCCAATATCGAAAAAGCTTATTGGTTGGTCACCCCCAATTTTTTAAATATTACGCAGCTCCTGAAGACCAGGTATTTGTGCTTAGCAGTAGAAAAAGTCTCAATCTGATCTCAGAGGAGTTAGAACCTGAACTGTGGTCAGGTCCATTTGGTTTACTTGCTGCAGACAAGGTAAAATACGGAGCTGATTTTCTCGATACCAAGTTATTGGAAGACTACCACTATCAAAGAGGGGCCGCAGTAATAGTAAACGATCGTGTGTGTATTGCTGTCCATTTTAAGCCAAAGGCTGTCGCCAAAAAAGTACACCAGATGTGGCAGGATAAAATTGGTTTTCCATTATTTTCTGGCACCTTATATATTTCAGCAGACGAAATGGCAATAATAAAGTTGGAGTGCCAATTTGTTAGCAGCAACGAAACTAAAATCTATCAGGTTAGCGACCCCTGGCAGATTTACCCGGAAAGGGTAAAAGTAGAAGTAGATTATTTTAAAGGAGGCAAATGGTTACCTGGTAAAATCAGCATCGAGCAATACATTTCAGGTAATTCAAGTGACAAGTGGCAATTTGAACACAACTATCTGATAAAAAGAGAAATTTTCTTGAGGCACCAACCTTCAAAGACTGGTACTTTCCTAAAAGATGCAATCCCGTTCAAGGACATCCATCGGGCAAATATGAGAGACTTGCCTGCGCCTTATCTGAAAGATTTTTGGAAGGATTTCCTCCAACGAAATAATTATCCTGACTTATCCCTTGAGGTGAGGGAAGCACTGGAAAAAAATACTCCGCTGGAGGAACAATTTTCCTTAATGGAGAAACGGTATTAAAACCTATTCTTTTACTAGCGTTTTACATAGCACCCTCTTCCTTTTGGATCTCACTTGCGATAGCCTGTACCTCATCCAATACACGCAACAAATTGCCACTCCATATCTTGCCAATTTCTTCTTCTGAATAGCCCCTTCGAACCAATTCCAAAGTCACATTGAAAGTCTCAGAAGCATCTTCCCAACCCTTGATGCCACCACCACCATCGAAATCGGAGCTGATTCCTACATGATTTACACCAATCAATTTAACCATATAATCTATGTGATCGATAAAATCTGCAACGTCAACAGGAGGGGCAACGGGATCCACCTCAGCCGCTACGATAGGCTTAGCTTGCTCTTGTAGCGCACGGTATTTTTCCATGTAAGCCTCTCTGTCTGCTTCTTCCATTTGCATCACCTCCCGGCGCCCAAGCAGTTCAAAACCCATTTCACCTGCCAGGCGTTCATTAATTTCCCTGATCTTCTCATTTCTGGCTTCAGATTTTTCCCGGTTGACATAAGTACCCAATGCAACAGCCTGCACCACTCCGCCGTTTTCCTTAACCTTCAGCAACTGCTCGTCAGTAAGGTTTCTGCTGTGATCAGAAATCGCCCTGGCAGATGAATGAGAAGCAATGATGGGAGCTTTGGATAACTCCAACATATCCTCAATTGCCCCTGCCGAAGGGTGAGAAATATCTACCATTATTCCCCATTTGTTCATCTCTTTGATTACCTCTTTCCCCAACTCACTCAATCCGTCATGTAGATAATCATTTTCTGCTTCTCCTGTATTTGAATCGGCAAACTGACTGTGGCCATTGTGTGCCAAAGACATGTACCTCGCGCCCAATTCATGGTACTTTTTCACCAAACTAATATCCTCACCCATGGGGTAAGCATTTTCAACTCCGATCATGGCTACTTTTTTGCCGGAGGCAATAATTCTAGCAACATCGTCAGAATTCAAAGCCAGTTCAATTCGCTCGGGAGCTATTTCCTCACACAAACGATGAATAGCTGTGAACTTGTCCATCGCATTTTTGGCGGCAGCCGCATAACCATCTGGAGTCAGATCTCCCTGACCTGTGTAGACAATGAACCAGGCAACATCTAAGCCACCTGTCTCCATTTTTGGAAGGTTTACCTGAGTTTCAAGATCCTGAGAATAGTTTTTTTCTGCTGTGAAATTATCCACGTTGATATCATCGTGCGTATCAAGTGTAATCACTCTGTCATGGATTTCTTTGGCGTGAGCAATTAATTCTTCCTCGCTCATATCTGCCACATTTTTGAGTCCCTGGTCTCCTCCATTAGCGTTTCCGCAAGACCAGGTAAAAAGAGCAAGTGTAGCCAAAAGCAATAGGTGCTGTTTCATAAAGACTGGTTTAAAAATTAGGAATGTTTCTGAAAAGTAAGAACAAAAGCAGAAATTTAATAACTCAATGGCAACTAAAGCCACTATCGTAGTCCAATTAAAAAAGAAAAAACTTGCATTTGAATAGCATTACTATTATTATTGTGAAATACTTGACAGACCATGCACGAACTGCTATCAAAACTCAGCATCCAA
>JALQTV010000157.1 GCA_023268675.1 Saprospiraceae bacterium
TACGAGCTCTCCGACCAGATGATGAGCTCTGCGCCACGCTCCACGAGGTCGCGTGAGAGGCGCTGCAAGATCAAGAGGTGGTCGCGGCGCTTGCTCGCGGGCTCCGACTCAAAGATGCCCACGTCGGCCTCCACCACGCCCACCTTGAGCTTAGGCGCCTCGGCCATCATCGCCTCTACTTGCTCGATCCTCAAGTGGCCATAGGTGAGCGAGGCGGCGAGCAGCCCAAGGGTGAGCCACAGGTTTTTGAGGCGAGCGGGGCGCTCAGGGATCACAGAGGGCATAAAGGAGGGCGCGAGCGAGGGGGCTCGCCACGCGCTCCACCAAGCCATGAGCCACTGCGTCGCTCACCTGCATGATGGTAGAGAACGAGGCTTGGCAGTCACCCATATAAGCGGGGAAGATCCTCGGCAAAAAGTGCTCAAAGGCCACCATCGCCAGCGGCGCGACCCACGTGAGCCCCAAGCGGGGGGTGAGCAGGCGCACCGCGACCCCCCAGAGCCCCCAAATCAAGCCGAGCAGGGCGCTGTGAAGCCCCAAGATCACATACGACACAGGCGTAGGCAGGTGTCCAAAGGTCTGCGCGAGGTCAGCGATCCAATAGTAACCGCCCGTGTTGATGATAAACCCACATAAAAACGACCAGCCAAAGGCCCACCGCGCCCCCCGCTCAGCGCGCTCAGGGGCGCTCGTGAGCCACAAAAGGATGGGCAGATGGCTGAACCACATCATCCACCACAGGTTGAGCTCTGGCGACCACGCGGTGGGGAACGACATGAAGGTGAGCACGCCCGTAGCGGCGCAGGCGAGCAGGCCAAGGGGCTCTTGGCGGAGGGCGCGCGCGGCGCGCTTAAAGGCGTTGATCACAGCAGGCTCCTAAGCTCAACCGAGGGGCGTAAAAGAGGGGATTAGAGGGGGCAAAAGTCGGGAAATTACTAACGTAAACCATGATTGTATTTGTTTGAGTTTTTTAATTCAAATGAACAACTCATCCTATACAATTGGCATACCAATACATTTTTTCGGTCATTTATGCAGTTTTTCAGCAAAGCGAGCTGTCAAAATGACGCAAAATTCAAAAAACAGCTGTCAAAATGTCTTAAAGGAGTGAATTTTGAATAAAATCCAGTATCTCATCTGCATATTTCCGATCATTAGACAAACGAGGTACCTTGTTCTGTCCTCCCAGTTTTCCCTTGGATTTCAGCCAGTAGGCAAAACTTCCCTCGGGCAAGGGAATGATTTTTAAATTTAATAGAGCGATATCCCCGGATCTTTTAGCCTCGTAATCAGAGTTGATTTGCTGCAGATTTTGATCGAGTAAACGGGAAAAAACATTCAGATCATCCGGAGCCTTCCTAAATTCAATCAACCACTGATGTCCACCCTTTTCGCCCTCCTTCATATAGATCGGAGCAACCGTGTAATCCACCACTTCAGCCGGCAACATATCACAGGTAATAGCCAGGGCCTGATCGGTATTGTCTATCATTACCTCTTCACCAAAGACATTGATAAACTGTTTGGTTCTTCCTGTAAGTCGAATCTTGTAGGGTTTGACCGAAGTAAACTGCATGGTATCACCGGGCACATAGCGCCATAGTCCTCCATTGGTAGAAATGACCAGGGCATAGTGTTTTCCAATCTCCACCTCAGCAAGGGAAATAGCCTGCGGGTTCGATTTGCCCCATTCTTCTACAGGCAAAAATTCATAGAAGATGCCATTATTGAGTAGCAACAACATATCATCAGCGGAAAAGTCATCTTGAACAGCAAAGTAACCTTCGGATGCGTTATATATTTCTTGATAGTTCACCGACTTCGAAGGGAATAATGCTTCAAACTGTTGCCGATAAGGTTTGAAACTCACCCCTCCATGGATGTACACCTGAAAGTTTGGCCAAACCTCCAGCATGTTTGATTTACCACTGATTTCCAGAATCCGCTGAAACAAGACCAGGCTCCAGGTTGGTACGCCACCTATCATCACCACATTTTTTTCCCGGCTCCCTGCCTGCGCCAGTAGCTCTAATTTTTGTTCCCAATCAGCCATGAGTGCCGTTTCGAACTCAGGAATAAAAAAGGGACGTGCCACATAAGGCATGTGTCGAATCATGATAGCAGAAACATCTCCGAAGTGTGTTTGTGGGTACGCAGAGAATGTTTCCAGGCTTCCCCCCATGAGCATGCTTTTGAGTTCAAACTGGCGGGCATCAGGTCGGTTGTGGTAAAAAGCAGTCATCGTATCCCAGGTGCCCCTGATGTGACAGGTACGGAGGTGCTCTCCGGAAATAGGGATAAACTTACTTTTGTCATTGGTTGTACCGGAAGATTTAGCAAACCAGCTTACCTGCCCCGGCCACAATACATCTTTTTCCCCATGCATCATCCGCTGGATGAAAGGCTTCAGGTCGTCGTACTCCTGTATCGGTATGGCCTGGCGGAAATCACGATAAGAACGAATGGAAGAAAAGTCATGTTGCTTGCCCCACAAACTACCGCCAGCCTTAAGAATAAGGTAGCTAAGCCACTTACCCTGGACTGTTTCGGCATTTTGATGGGTATATTGGATCTGTTTATACCTCTTTTTATAATACCACCTGAAAGTTTTGTTAATCCATTGCTTCATATATATGGCATTCTACCACTGCAAAAGGCAAGTCAACCCCTGATCAAATATAAAAATTGTAGCAGATAAATTAAATCAGGCATTTAATTCAGGGGAAAGAAACCTGGCTGTATGGCTCTCTTCACAACCAATAATGGCTTCCGGAGTGCCTTCGCAAACCACAGTTCCTCCACGATGCCCTCCTTCGGGACCCATATCTATGATATAGTCAGCCACTTTTACCACATCCAGATTGTGCTCGATAACCACTACTGTATTCCCTTTATCCACAAGGCGGTTGAGCACTTCTATCAAATGCCGGATATCTTCAAAGTGCAAACCGGTCGTGGGTTCATCCAATATATAAAAGGTATTGCCGGTATCGCGTTTGGACAACTCTTCTGCAAGTTTTACCCGCTGAGCCTCTCCACCCGACAGCGTAGTTGCCTGCTGGCCAAGAGTGATGTACCCCAAACCCACTTCATTGAGCGTATTAAGTTTGCGGTAAATATTGGGAATAGCCTGAAAAAACTCCCTTGCCTCCGCAACAGACATATCTAACACATCATTAATGGACTTCCCTTTGTAAAGTATTTCCAGGGTCTCGCGATTGTAGCGCTTACCCATGCAGGTCTCGCATTCGATGTACACATCCGGCAAGAAGTTCATCTCAATAACGCGCATACCTGAACCCTGGCAAGTTTCGCAGCGCCCTCCCTTCACATTAAAAGAAAAACGTCCGGGTTTGTAACCCCTGATTTTAGACTCCGGTAGTTCGGAAAAGATCTTCCGGATAAAAGTAAATACGCCGGTATAGGTCGCAGGGTTGGAACGAGGAGTCCTTCCAATAGGTGACTGGTCAATTTCTATGACCTTATCCAAATGCTCGAGACCTTCCACTAACTCATAGGGCAAGGGCTTTTTGAGGCTTTTATAAAAATGCTGCCTCAAAAGTGGATAGAGGGTTTCATTGATCAGAGATGACTTGCCACTTCCGGATACTCCGGTGACGCAACAGAAAGTACCCAGCGGAACAGCGATAGAAACATTTTTTAAATTGTGTCCGGTAGCGCCCTTTACCAACAATTGCTTTCCATTGCCCTTGCGTCTGCTTTCCGGAACTTCTATTCGCCGGGTGTTATTGAGATAAGCCGCTGTAAGGGTAGATTGTTTGACAAAAAAGTCCGGCGTTCCCTCGGAAACAATTTCGCCACCAAACTGTCCTGCTCCGGGCCCCAGATCGATGATGTAATCAGAAGCAAGCATGATGTCCTTATCGTGCTCTACTACCAGAACCGAATTTCCAATATCTGTCAACTCTCTCAATGCTTCAATCAAACGTTGGTTGTCGCGTTGGTGCAAACCAATGCTCGGTTCATCCAGAATATAGGTAATACCGGTCAACTGAGATCCGATTTGGGTAGCAAGCCTGATTCGCTGAGCCTCTCCGCCGGATAAGGTTCTCGCAGGTCGGTTCAGCATCAGGTAATCCAGTCCTACGTGCAATAAAAACTGCAATCTGAATTTGATCTCTTTCAGTACTTCTCCTGCTATCAGCTTCTTTCGTTCATCCAGTGTTCCTTCCAGTGCAGTGATCCAGTCGTTTAGTGCTGCCAAATCCATATTGCCCAACTCGCCTATGTGCTTATCTCCCATGCGAAAGTTGAGTGAAGATTGCTTCAAACGATACCCCTTACAATCGGGGCAGGTATCGATGGTCATAAACTCCTCCGCCCATTGCTTCATTTTCTCGGAGGTAGAAGTCTCGTAGATCCTTTTGAGCATTTTCACCAGGCCTTCTTGCGTCAGATCAAAAACCAGATCATGGGATATATACTGATACTTGGAATCTGCCACAGCTCCTTCCTCTCCGTATAATATAGTATTTAGCGCTTTTCCGGAAAACTTCTCAATTGGGGTAGAGAAAGTAAAACCCAGTTGCTTCGCCAGTGTTCTCAACTGACGGAACAAAGTCGTATCTCGTACTTCACCCAGCGGAACAATACCTGTTTCATTAATGCTTTTCGACTTGTCGGGAATAACAAGATTTATATCCACGTCGTAGATCTCTCCCAGTCCTTTACAAGTGGGACATGCCCCATAAGGAGAATTAAAAGAAAAAGCATTGGGCGAAGGGTCTTCATAAGCCAAGCCTGTTTCGGGATCCATCAGATGTTTGCTGAGCGTATGCAGCTCATCCGTTTCCATATTCAGTACCTGCAACACGCCGTTTCCTATTCGAAGGGCTGTTTGAACAGAAGATAATATGCGATCTTCTCTGCCATCACTGACACCCAGTCTGTCAACGACCACTTCTATATCGTGTACTTTGTATCTGTCCAATTGCATACCCGGCTCAATATCTTGTATTTCACCGTCCACCCTCACTTTGGTAAAACCTTGCTTTCGAACCTGCTCAAACAACTCTCTGTAATGCCCCTTCCGACCCCTGACCATAGGAGCCATGAGTGAGACTTTCCTGCCATTAAATTCCGTCAACAGGAAACTGAGGATTTGATCCTCACTGTAGCGAATCATCTTTTTGCCGGTGAGATAAGAATAGGCATCTCCTGCTCTCGCATACAAAAGTCGCAGAAAATCATACACTTCTGTGATGGTTCCCACAGTAGAGCGGGGGTTCTTGCTGGTAGTTTTCTGCTCTATAGAAATGACTGGACTTAGTCCGTTAATCTGCTCCACCTCCGGGCGCTCCATTTCGCCAATAAACTGTCGGGCATAAGCCGAAAAAGTTTCCATATAGCGCCTTTGACCTTCGGCATAAATGGTATCGAAAGCAAGTGACGACTTGCCACTCCCACTGATACCCGTAATTACGACCAGCTGGTTTCTGGGAATTTTCAGGCTGACATGTCTGAGGTTGTGTACATTCGCACCAACCACTTCAATGAAATCCTCTTCCGGGAAATAGTCCGCATCCGGATCCTGAAGGCCCGCATCTTGCACTTCTTTTCTGCTATTCATAGACAACTATAGTGGATGTTTACCCAAAATGGGTCTAATTCTTCCAAAAAACGCCGGTACTGATCATCTCAGACAGGATTCGGCTTACTTTAGGCGAAGCCGATTGAGCCACAGAGATCACTTCTGCCACTGTGGTTTCGCGAATGGCTTCCAAAGGATAGCACTGATTCGTGATGACAGAAACAACAAAGACAGGTAAATCCATGTGCCTGGCTACCAACACTTCAGGAATGGTTGACATTCCTACCAGATCCCCTCCTACCCGATGAATAAATTCGTATTCTGCAGGCGTTTCAAGACTGGGTCCCGGCCATCCGAAATAGACTCCTTCATGGGCGCTAAACCCATTGGTTCGGGCTATTTCGAGCGCTCTGGCATTCCACTGTCGATTGTAGGTACGCAGCATATCCGGAAAACGGGGTCCGAGGCGCTCATCGTTGGGTCCACGCAGAGGGTTGTCGTAATGTAGGTTGATATGATCGCGCACAAATACAATATCCCCGGCTTTATAATTCGGACTGGTCCCTCCTGCTGCATTGGATAAAATCAGTACTTCGACCCCCAGTTGTTTCATTACTCGGACGGGAAAAGTCAGGTGCTCCATACTGTGTCCTTCATAAAAATGAAACCTTCCGGCCATTGCCACCACTGAAGTACCATACAAATGGCCGAAAATAAGTTCTCCCTTATGACTTTCCACGGTTACTTCCGGAAAATGAGGAATATCTGAATATGGAATACTAAGCTCTGCCTCAATAGCATCCTCCAAATCACCCAAGCCTGTACCGAGTACAATTCCCAGGCGAGGCTTGAGATCAGTTTTTGTATGTATAAAAGTTACTGTGTGCTCCAGTTTTTCAAACAATTCCATAAGGTGCTATTGTTCCATTTTGGACATGTGCCCTGAACATTAATCCACGATCATATTTGCTGCATCCAATTCCTGCTCCCTTATTGCTGCGGGCAGTTCTCTGAACTCGTACTGCTGGTTTCTAAGCTTAGGTGTAAATCCTGCTTCGCGGATCGCCTTCTGGATGCCTGACGCCG
>JALQTV010000158.1:0-277 GCA_023268675.1 Saprospiraceae bacterium
GGTTTCGGCCTACATTGGTAGCAGAAAGGTAATTGCTGTTGCTGAAACCACCATTTAAAGTGATATCCAGTTTGTCATTTGGACTGTAGATAAGAGAGGCTTCTGTTTGTACGAAATCAATTCCTCTGTCTAGTTCAAGTTCGTTGTATCCTTCTGCCTGCCCGTCGGGACCCGGTTGCCCGTTGGCACCTACCCGGTCGATGAATACGGAATCGGACCATTCGAATTCTTCTGTTTGGGTATAAGCACCGGTGATTTTATAGGCGAATTTATCGCT
>JALQTV010000158.1:287-6614 GCA_023268675.1 Saprospiraceae bacterium
TTACTTTTTCTGCATGTCTGAAGCGCGCAGAATAAAAACCATTGCCGTCTCCGTTTACTCCCAGGTTAGCAGCGAAAGTAGTTCCCTGGTATCTTCTGGGGTCTTTGGTGATGGTATTCAACAGACCATTGTGTGCATTAGGTCCGTAAAGCGTTGCATTGGGGCCCAGAATTACTTCAAAGCGCTCAATGTCTTCTTTGATCACAGTTGACAAGGGACCCAATGGCAAACCGGTTGCTACCAGCGTTGAAAATCTGCCATCGTTTACCTGCATGTTTTTGGAGTTGAAGTTGGAGTTGAATCCCCGGATGTTGAAACCTGCTATGGCAGCGCCTGCGCGGAAGTAATCAATACCTTTCTGGCGGGCGATCAATTCTGCCGGGTTACCTGCATAAGCTTCGATCTCTTCGGCCAATACTGTTTCTATGGTTGCAGGGCTTTCAGTGATCTTTTCTATGGTTTTACTGCCTGACACAACTACTGTATTTAGTGAAAAACCTTCTTCCAGGTTGAATGTTACTGTGGTAGTTTCACCTGCTTTTACCTCCACACTCTTCTCAAGGCTCGTGTACCCTGTAAAAGAAGCAATCAGCGTGTAGGTTCCGGGGTTTATTGCTATGCTGAAATTGCCATCAACATCAGCAGCTGTCCCTTTGCTGGTCCCCAGTATGAGTACATTGGCTCCGGGCAGGGACTCACCGTTGTAATCCGTAATTTTTCCACTGATATTGCCCTGTTGGGCGTAGCCAAAGGCTGTCAGCAATAAGGCCCATATTAGCGTAGATAATCTTTTCATAATACAAGAGGGTTTGATTAAAGGTTAAAACTTTTGGTTGTTTTCGAGCTTGCTGCCAAATCAAATGATTTTTTTTCGCGAGAAAATGAAACATAAATTCGGCAGGACTAAAGTAGTTATCACAGGAAGAAATCAAATACCGGGAAATCAGAAAAATAACCTTGACTTTTTTGTTTTCTTTGTTTTAGAGTTGGTTTAATGTGTTGAATAACAAGTTTTAAAGATTTTATAATTGTGGGTTGACTTTTATTTTTTGTTCTCTTGATGTTGTTTATGACCAAAAAAGGATTTTGATTGCGATTTGTCAATATTTTTAGCTTAGACTTCGTAAAAAATGAAAATTAAATGTCTTTTGGTTGAGTTTTTTTCAATATATTAGACTTTCGACTAACCTGCACAACCAAACACAACCTAACCTATCCATTTAAAATCAGGCAATTTTTTTGTTTGAATTAAACTCATTGCTTATGTTATCAAGCGACCAGGGCTTGTACACGCCTTCCTTGGAAAAAGATTCCTGTGGAACAGGACTTATTGTCAGCATTGATGGAAAGAAAAGCCATAAATTGGTGAGAGATGCTTTGTTGATGTTGTCAAATATGGAACACCGTGGTGCCTGCGGTTGTGAAGCGAATACCGGTGACGGTGCAGGTATTTTGGTACAAATGCCCCACGATTTTTTTGATGCTGTGACAGATTTCGATTTGCCGGCAGCCGGTGCCTATGGCCTGGGGATGGTGTTTTTGCCTGCAGACGATCAACTGCGTAAGGATTGCAAAGCACTGATAGAACTTGAGTTGGCAAGTAAGAATTTCGAAATTCTGGGCTTCAGAAGGGTTCCGGTGGACGATAGCAGCATCGGGCCATCTGCAATGGCTACCCAGCCGGTGATGGAGCAACTTTTCGTCAAGCCTTCGGCTAAAATTCTGGACGAAGCATTGGAACGTAAATTGTTTCATTTGGCTCATTATCTTACCCATTCGGTTTATGGCAAACTTCCTGAAGCCAGAGAAGATTTTTATTTCGCTTCATTGAGTTGTTATAAGGTAGTATACAAAGGAATGCTCACTACCTGGCAGCTGCCGCTGTATTTTAAAGATTTTGCTGATCCGCGATTCAGTGCTGCCTATGCGTTGATTCACTCCCGGTTTTCGACCAATACAACTCCCCGTTGGAGTTTGGCCCAACCTTTCCGCATGCTGGCCCACAATGGAGAGATCAATACCATTACAGGAAACCTCAACTGGTGGAGAGCCAAGGAGAAAAGTCTTCAGCCCAAGCTTTTCAGCGAAGCCGAATGGAAAGAAATGTTGCCAATTTGTCGGGAGGGCCGCTCTGATTCTGCTTATTTTGACAAAGTTTTAGAAACCTTGGTACAGGGAGGTTTTTCATTGCCTCATGCCCTGATGATGATGATTCCTGAAGCTTGGGAAAATGATCCGTCACTGCCGGATTACAAGCAGGATTTCTATGCCTACCATAAAACCATGATGGAGCCCTGGGATGGTCCCGCCTCTTTGGTGTTTACCGATGGGAAAAAATATGTGGGGGCCCTGCTGGATCGAAATGGGTTGCGCCCCTCCAGATTTTGTCTGATGGAGGACAATACCCTGATTGTTGCTTCCGAAGCAGGAGCACTTCCGGTGGATCAGTCTCAGGTGGTGGAAAAAGGCCGCCTTCAATCCGGTAAAATGTTGCTGGTAGATCTTGAAGCCGGCAAAATGATCCAGGATACAGAATTGAAGGAGGAAATTTGCCAGAGCAAGCCCTATAGAGAATGGCTGTACAAGAGCCGATTGATGCTCAAAGAATTGCCTATTCCTGCCATTACTCCCATCGAAAACGATCTTCCCTTAAAGCAGCGCCACCTCCTTTTTGGCTATAGCCGGGAAGACCTGAAATACATCATTGAACCTATGGCAAATACAGGGTATGAGCCTATTGGTTCCATGGGATTGGATGTGCCCCTGGCTGTGTTATCCGAAAAACCTCAGCACATGGGGAATTATTTCAGACAATTATTTGCCCAGGTTACCAATCCACCTATTGATCCAATCCGTGAGGCCTCTTTTATGTCCCTATATGCCATGTTGGGTAGCGGTGGACAAATATTTGACCTACACGAAGACAGGACGCGTTTTATTCACCTGGATGGTCCGGTCTTGGATGATGTTGCGTTTCACCAGATTGCAGGCATCAAACATCCCGATTTCAAGGTAGGACTATTGGATATTTGTTACCCTGCAGTAGAAGGGGCGGAGGGATTGAAAACCGCACTTGACGAGGTGTGTGCACATGCGGCGGAGTTGACCAGAGAAGGTTGCAATTTGTTGATCCTGTCCCATCGCAAGGCAGGAGCAGATTACTTACCTATTCCTTCTTTGCTTGCCACCGGTGCGGTACATCATTATCTGATCAGACAGCAACTTAGGGGTGATTGTTCTTTATTGGTAGCAGCAGGAGATTGCTGGGAGGTGCATCACTTTGCCACTTTGGTTAGTTTTGGTGCCAGTGCTGTCTATCCTTATCTGGTTTTTGAAACTTTAAAGGATAGAGACAGCATCAAGAGATACATCAAATCAGTGGAGAAGGGCTTGCTGAAAATCATGTCCAAGATTGGTATTTCTACCCTTCAATCCTACCAGGGAGCCCAAACCTTTGAGATTTTAGGCTTACAAAAAGATGTGGTCAATGCTTGTTTCAGTGGTACTGTTTCCCGAATCGGAGGATTGGGATTTGTAGAAATTGGGAAAGAGGTACGTGAACGATACAGGCTTGCTTTTCCAAAGGGCCCTGAACCGTCACTCGGGCTGGGATCAGGAGGAGTATACCAATGGAAAAAAGATGGAGAACAGCATTTGCTTACCCCCAAAGCCATTCACAATTTACAGGTGGCCACAAGAGCAAATGATCCTGTCGCTTACAACAAATATGCCGAGGAAGTAAATAAAAACAACCAGAAAGCATTGACGCTGAGAGGCTTGTTGGATTTCAAAGACAGATCGCCTGTTCCTATCGAGGAGGTAGAGTCCGCCGAATCCATCATGAAGCGATTTTCTACCGGAGCCATGTCATTTGGATCCATCTCATGGGAGGCACATACAACACTTGCGATTGCAATGAACAGGATCGGAGCCAAAAGCAATAGCGGGGAAGGAGGGGAGGATCCACGGCGTTTCGTGCTTAGGGAAGATGGTGAATCGGAGCGATCGGCTATCAAACAGGTAGCTTCCGGAAGGTTTGGTGTAACCATCGATTACCTGAGCAATGCCGATGAGATTCAGATCAAAATGGCCCAGGGTGCCAAGCCGGGCGAAGGTGGGCAATTGCCGGCTCACAAAGTTGATGAATGGATCGGAAGAGTGAGACATGCAACTCCTGGAGTTGGGTTGATTTCTCCCCCTCCTCACCACGATATCTATTCTATTGAGGATTTGGCACAGTTGATTTTTGATCTTAAAAATGCCAACCCCGCAGCGCGCATCAGTGTGAAATTGGTTTCCAAAGCAGGGGTGGGAATTATCGCATCCGGGGTTAGCAAAGCACATGCCGATGTGATTATGATTTCCGGACACGATGGAGGTACAGGAGCTTCGCCACTGAGTTCTATTCGACATGCAGGATTGCCCTGGGAATTGGGTCTTGCAGAAAGTCATCAAACGCTTTTGAAGAATGACCTGCGCAAGCGGGTGGTATTGCAGACAGACGGTCAGATTCGCACGGGAAGAGACCTGGCGATTGCTACCTTGCTGGGAGCAGAAGAATGGAGCGTGGCCACGGCTGCGCTGGTGGTTGAGGGTTGTATCCTGATGCGAAAATGCCACCTGAATACTTGTCCGGTAGGCATTGCTACGCAGGATCCGGAACTTCGGAAACGATTTAATGCAGATCCTGAGTATGTGGTTAACTTTTTCCGCTTCCTGGCGGAAGATCTCCGCAAAATCATGGCTGAACTTGGATTCCGTACCATCCGAGAGATGGTTGGAAGAACAGATAAGTTGGCACTTCAGGAGCAAACGGCGAACTGGAAGTATAAAAACCTTGACCTAAGTGCCTTGTTGTACCGGGATCCTGTAGCACAAAGCAATGTTCCTTTCAAAGCAATTGAACAGGATCATGGCATTGACGATGTTCTGGATCGCAAATTGATCGAGCGACTGGATGTGGCACTCTCAACAGGAGGAAAGGTAGAAGGAGTGTTCCCAATCATCAACACAGATCGCGCTACGGGTACCATGTTGTCGCACGAACTCACCAAGCGCTATGGAGCTGCCGGGATGCCCGATGGAAGCATCAGCTGTCGTTTCAGAGGCTCAGCAGGCCAGAGTTTCGGGGCATTTGCTGCACCGGGAATACAGTTTGTGCTGGAAGGCGAAGGCAATGATTACGTTGGCAAGGGCTTGTCAGGAGCAAGGTTGATTGTTGTGCCGGATCGCGATGCCAAATTCGAGCCGAGTAAAAACATCATTATAGGAAATGTTGCCTTTTATGGGGCAACCTCGGGTGAAGCTTATATCCGGGGCAAAGCCGGTGAGCGCTTTTGTGTCCGGAATTCGGGCGCAAAGGTAGTGGTGGAAGGAGTGGGAGATCATGCCTGCGAATACATGACTGGTGGTGTGGTGGTTATCCTGGGTGAGACAGGCAAGAATTTCGGCGCCGGAATGAGTGGAGGAATTTCCTATGTGTATGACCCGGATCAAACCTTCCTGCAGAAATTAAACACTGCAATGGTAGCGCCTGAATCTCTCCACGATAAGGATGCATTGATCCTTCAGCGCATGATCCGCAACCATTTTGCTTATACCGGCAGTAAGAAAGCACTGGCTGTCCTTGAAAATTGGGACAAAGACAGACAGCTATTCGTCAAGGTGATGCCTGCAGATCTTAAGCGTGTCTTACAATCCAGCGAAAGGGGTTTTGAGGTGGATATCCGCACTGCTGTTATCAAATAAATTGTAGAATCTGAAAATCAATAATATGTCTAATCCAACCGGATTTTTAACCTATAAAAGAGAATTGCCCGAGACGCGTGATCCCGAGACACGCATTCGGGATTATGAGGAGATTTACCAACCGTTTCCCGAAGAAAAAACCATTGAACAAGCATCGCGCTGCATGGATTGCGGCATCCCGTTTTGCCACAATGGCTGTCCGCTCGGAAACATCATTCCGGAATTCAACGAAGCAGTACAGGAAGAAGACTGGCAAAGAGCTTATCTTATCCTTTCTTCAACGAACAATTTCCCTGAATTTACAGGGCGAATTTGTCCGGCTCCCTGTGAAGCTGCCTGCGTGTTGTCCATCAATCAGGATGCAGTAGCCATAGAACACATAGAAAAAACAATCATTGAGACTGCCTTCAATAATGGTTGGGTAAAGGCCAATCAACCAACAAAAGAGTTGGGCAAGCGCGTGGCAGTCATTGGCTCCGGTCCAGCTGGTCTTGCTGCTGCAGCCGAGTTGAGAAAAGAGGGCTATCAGGTGACGGTTTTCGAAAGAAACGACGCTATTGGTGGATTGTTGCGGTATGG
>JALQTV010000159.1 GCA_023268675.1 Saprospiraceae bacterium
ATCTGTGTTTCGGCAGGTTTCCAAACTACCGTATTGCCCATAAGTGCTGGGGCGCCCGGCAGGTTTCCTGCGATAGACGTGAAGTTGAATGGAGTCAGTGCAAAAACAAAGCCCTCCAGCGCGCGGTATTCCATGCGATTCCATATCCCGGGACTGCTTTCCGGTTGCACCTGGTATATTTCGGTCATGTATTGTACGTTATAGCGGAAGAAGTCGCACAATTCTGCTACTGCATCGATTTCTGCCTGAAAAGCATTTTTGGATTGGCAAAGCATGGTAGCTGCATTCATTTTTGCCCGATAGGGCCCGGACAACAAATCGGCAGCTTTAAGGAAGATAGCGGCTCTCTCTTGCCAGGGCATGTTTTCCCAGGCCGGTTTGGCAGCAAGTGCAGCATCGATGGCTTTGTGAACCAGTGCGCTATCGCCTTTGTGGTAGTACCCCAACAGATGGCTCAATTCATGAGGCGGGTGCATGGCAATTTTGCTTCCGTTCATATATACTTCGCCTCCGATAACAGAACCGATTTCAATGGGAGTAGATTTCAGGGATTGAAGGGCAGCCTTCAAAGCTTGTTTTTCAGCTGACCCAGGCCCGTAAGACAACACAGGTTCGTTCTGTGCCACCGGGACTTCAAAAAAAGCATTGGACATACTAAGATATTATTTGGAAGGTGAATTAATCCAAACAAATCTAAGCTTTGCATTTTACAATGTCAAAAAAAGCCCCCTATTAAGATAAAGCACCCAGGCTGTCGGCCACTTGAGAAGGTAAAAAGGGCGTTGCATCTCCCTTACCGATGATTATTTCTCTTACGATGGTAGAACTGATATGCGAGTAAGCAGGTCTGCTGATCAGGAAAATGGTTTCCAGACCATGACCTACAATGTGATTGAGTTGGGAGATGGTTTTTTCGTAATCAAAATCCGAAGCATAGCGCAAACCTCTTACCATGTATCTGGCATGGATTTTTTCACAATAATGGGCTGTGAGGCCGGAATAGTGATCTACTTTTACTTTGGGTTCGTCTGCAAATACTGCTGTGAGCCACTCCATGCGCTGCTCGAGCGAAAAAAGTGCCTTCTTCTGGCTATTGGTGCCGATGGCGATGATCATTTGGTCAAACAAGGGAAGAGCCCGTTTGATGAGATCTACGTGGCCTATCGTTATAGGGTCGAAAGAACCCGGGAATACCTCTATTTTTTCCATTAAACAGGAGATTGTTAAGAGCAATTCGCGGGGAAAGATAAGGAACGTCCCTGAGAAGATTTCTACTCCAACAGCCTGAAGGATTCAAAAAAGCGACTGGCCGATCGATTTAGGTTTTTATTTTTATACATGATGGTTTGGATGGCATAATATCGGCGCTTGACGACAAAGGCCCGTGTTTTGATGACTACCTGATCTTCCAGATAGTCGATTCGCCATTGCCAGCCAGGAAACTGGTCCATCTGTATGGGGTCAGCGTAAACGAGTCTGCCCATGACGGATCTTGCAGCGCTTTCCATGGTTGTAGCAAAAAAATCAGAAAGGAGTTCCAGCGAGTCAGAATGTATGCTTCCCTCTGGGTAGTCGCAATAACTCACCATATAAAAAAGATTGTCTGCATTGGGCTTTTCCTGTTGGAAAAAAGCGGTATGATAGACCAGGTCACCAAGAGGCGTGGCAAGGGAATCAGCTTTTTCGATGAAAACACCAGGAACCTGCACTTCAAATTTCCCGTCGTCAGATTTAAAGAAATGCCATTTGTCTCCCAATTCGGTCCCTTCTACCGTGTTTTGGCCTGAAACTGTTAATGGCAGCAGTACCAAAGTGATTGATCTCAGCAAGAACTTTACTATATTCATAGAATGGCTTATTCTTTTTACCTTTATAAGACTACTTTTGAGGAGAAAAAGTTGTAAGAGGCGATAGCCACCAATAAAACCATCGTTTTTTTATGCCATATTCGTACGAATACCCCCGACCGGCTCTGACGGTTGATTGTGTGATTTTTGGATTAGATGAGAGTACACAATTGAAAATTTTGCTGATTCAAAGAGGCCATGATCCCTACAAGGGGAGTTGGGCACTGCCGGGAGGTTTTGTTGACATGAATGAGACGCTGGAATCGGCTGCACTGAGGGAGTTATACGAGGAAACCGGAGTAAAAGACCTGTTTATTGAGCAGCTTTATACCTTTGGCAATCCCGACAGGGATCCCAGAGGGAGAGTAGTTAGCGTGGCTTATTATGCGCTGGTCAATCTGGAAGATCATCCTGTAGTGGCAAGATCAGATGCAGAAGGGGTGGCATGGTTTCCCATTAACCAGCTTCCCAGACTGGCTTTTGACCACTGGGAAATTTTTACGGTTGCCCTCAACAGACTTCGAGCTAAGGTTCGCTACCAACCTGTTGGTTTCGAATTGTTGCCCGAGAAGTTTACCCTCACCCAGTTGCAAAAAATGTACGAAACAATTTTGGGTGTAGAAGAGCTCAATAAACGCAATTTCCGGACTAAAATCCAGAAAATGGGGGTCCTCAAAGAGGTGGGCATGCAGACAGGGGTAGCTCACAGACCTGCTCAATTGTATAGCTTTAACAAAGAGAAGTACGAGCAACTACTTCGAGACAGGTATTATGATTTGTTAAAACGGGGAATGGATTTTGAAATCTAAGCCAGTCATGAAAAGAGTCTTGTTATTCATCTTTTTCAGCAGCATTGTCTTTGTAGCCTGCCGGCAAGACAAAACCTTGGCTACAGAAGTCAGCAAGGGGGATTTTCAAGCCACAATGGAAGAAAATGACTATTCCCGGGCAGAATATCCCTGGGGGTATATCAACCGATCGGGGGTATTGGTCATCCCCAATCGCTATGATGATTGCAGAGATTTTGCGGAGGGGAAAGCTGTGGTCAGAATGGAAAGCAAGTGGGGGTACATCGATCGTTCAGGATCTATTGCCATCCCTCTGGTTTACAAAGGTGCCTGGTCGTTTAGCGAAGGGCTGGCAAGGGTACTTACTTATGACAATAAAATGGGTTTTGTAAACCACCACGGAGATAGGGTCATACCAGCTGTTTTTGAAGAAGTTTTTGATTTCCACCACGGTCGGGCCAGGTTTCGGAAGGGAGATAAATTTGGCTTTTTGGACAAAGCAGGGAGGGAAGTGATCGGTGCTATTTTCGATGGGGCCAATCACTTTAGCGAAGGATATGCCAGTGTCAGCATGGGAGACAGGTATGGAGTCGTAGACAGCACGGGGCTGTTTGTTCTGGAGCCTGTCTATGATAGGGTGTATGATTGCCGGAATGGATATTTTCGTTTCAGGCAGGCAGGTAAATACGGTTTTTTGGACGCCAATGGTAATGTTGCGATAGAGGTTGTCTATGACAAAGCTCAGGATTTTGAAGAAGGACTGGCGGTTGTGGCAATAGGCAATAAATATGGACTGATTGATACTCGGGGAAAGTGGGTTGTGGAGGCTCAGTGGGAACAAATGTTGTACCTGGGTTCCGAGAGGTGGAGTGTCGCTCAATCCGGAAAGTTGGGAATCATAGATGCATCAGGAAAGCTTTTACTGGCGCCGAGCTTCGATATATTGTATCATTTTTCGGAAGGTTATGCACCCTATATGTCATTGGGTTTGTGGGGATATGTACGGCTGGATGGCACTCGTTTGACAGAACCGGTATTTCCACTGGCATGGGGTTTTTCGGATTTGACAGCGAGGGTTGCCACTTTTCAGGGTCTGGCTTACATTGACACTACGGGGCAGGAAATACTCCCTCCCCGTTATGCTGATGCGCGCGATTTTTCTGAAAAGGTTGCCCGTGTACAACCCTGGTATTGAAGTATATCCAAAAATTTAACTCATAAAAACAACAACATGGTAGGCATCATCATGGGATCTGATTCTGATCTTCCTGTTATGCAGGATGCGGCAGATTTTTTACAATCCATGGATATTCCTTTTGAATTGGATATTGTCTCTGCTCATCGGACACCTCAGCGGATGTTTGAATATGCTAAATCGGCTCATGAAAGAGGCATAAGAGTGATTATAGCAGGTGCCGGAGGAGCTGCTCATTTGCCGGGTATGGTTGCAGCTATTTCGCCGTTACCGGTTATTGGAGTACCGGTCAAATCCAGTAATTCTATTGATGGTTGGGATTCTATGTTGTCTATTCTTCAAATGCCCAATGGAGTGCCGGTAGCCACAGTGGCCCTGAATGCTGCTAAAAACGCAGGGATATTAGCTACTCAGATATTGGCTACCGCAGATGAAGATTTGCTCCGGAAAGTAATAGCTTACAAGGAAAGTCTTCGCAGCATGGTAGAAGAAAAAGCCCAAAAAGTAGGAAAGCGTAATCAGTAAATGGGATTATTCAGAAGCAGGGTTGGGTCCCGCCCCATCGCCCAGCAGTATTGATTCGAACTTGCTTTTGTAGGTTCTGCTTATGGGAATCTGTGTACCCTCACTTAGGGTTACCTGAGTACTCCCGATCAATTTTATAAAGTGGCGGTTGACGACGTAACTTCTGTGGGTTTGGAAAAATTGTTTTTTAGGTAGTCTGGGAAAGAAAGATTTCAGGGGTTCTCTTAAGATGATCTTGTTTTTGGTGTCAAGAGGATCCATGAAAAGATGCAGGTAGTGTTCCTGTACCTGGATGTAAACTATTCTGGAGTAATCAATTACATTGGAGTCCAAGGTATTATTTGTCTCAGGATTGGCTTCGGCTGGCTTTTCATTGCTGGTAAATTGAATCTGAGACTCTAATAGTTTGTTTTGTGCCTTAACCTTGGTGATGGAGTGATGCGTCTTTTTCAGGTTTCGAGTCAAGACATCTTTTTCCTTCAGGATTTGTTTTCCGATGACAACGATAACTATGTTGAAAACCAACAATTCAAAGAGGGTACCCGCTAACAAAGAATCCACCATCCACCTACTTACGGAAATGATTTTAGTATCCTTTAATATGGTCAGTACATACCCCAGGATGTTGCCAAAGTGCCCGAGTAAGAAGGTGTAGGCCCGGGTTTTTACCTTCTTGCGCAGCAAAAAGGCAGCCAAGATGGACCATGTGTTTAAAATTATAGCGAGGGTGAAGTAGTATTTGACAAAAGTGATGGCATGGTTATTCTTCAGAAAGGAATAAAAAATGGAGCCTGCCAACATGGTGCATAAAAGGATGGAAGTGATGAAAAGATGGATGTATCGAATGTATCGGGTTTCTTTTATCTGGAGGAAATGGTATTCAAACACAAGCATGGAAAGCATCAGAAAAAAGACGAAAAACATGCGGATAAAGGTAGTGATCTCCGGGTTATTGGGGTACAGAAGGGCAAAACCGTATCCGGAGTGGACTATCTGGAAGAAAGACATAAACAGCATATACAGGCTGTAGAATAAAAACACTTTACTTTTATGGATGATGCTGGATACAAAGGCTATGATGAAGGTGAGTATCAGTGCACCAAAAAAGAGAGAATGTAAAAAGGTATTTCTAATCTCTTTAAAGGTTAGTTGCTGTTTGCTTAAAAAGGTCATGGGGAAACTGTTGTTTCCATTTTGTTTGTCCGTGAGAATCAACAACTCATCCTGCTCATTTAGTGGGGGCAATTCAAATACCAGGTTTGGTACAAAAACATCTCTTTGATGAAAAGGGATTTTATCCCCTGCCTGCCCCAGATAGGTTAGTTTGTCGTCCCTGATCACATAACAAATGGCAGTATCGATATGGGTATTTTGGATTTCCAGGTATTTGGCCTGCGAAAGATCCGGATAATTCTCTAATGAAACCAAAATCCAGAAGTAGTCTCCTGACAGTCCATGGTTGAATCGCTTGGGAGCTTTAGGGAGTGTATTTTCTCTTATAGCTTGAAAAGCCTGCTCACCATTTAACCTTTCAGGAGTTTGGAAAACACTGATTCTCTCGAGCATTGTTTTATTGCCGGAGTCAAATTGACAACTGCTCAAAAAAAACGATCCTGCAACCAGGAATTGCAAATAGAATTTTAGGCTTTTTGGATTTACCATTAATCGGGTATTTCTTCGAAATACTTAACTCAAGTATAGCAAATGTTACTAAGTAAAAACCTGATTTTTTTTGGTAATTGAGCATTTATGTACTGTTGTGCTATATTCCGCACATTTGTAAAAACAATTTAATGTTTTTTAATTTAAATTTTAAAAATATAGGCTCCATGTTTGCCGATAATTCGAACTTGGTTAATGTTAGTAAGTTTAATACGTTAAATCTTAAAATAGGAAAAGAATTTAATTTGTTTAAATCAACAGTCTATCCATTTTTAATTTTATTGGCACCTATTTTCTTCACGAAGTTTCGGTTAACGACGTAGCTTCGCTGGCTTTGTAAAAAGACTTCTTCCGGCAGCCGGGGGAGAAAAGATTTTAGAGCTTCTCTAAGCACAATTTTCTTTTTTTGGGAGGCTGGGTGGAAATATAGGTGAAGATAGTGTCCGGATGTTTGAATAATAGCGATGGTAGTATAATCGATTTCTTCAACCGGAGCCGTGTATGCGGGCAAGCTTTCGGTTTTAGCTGCCGCATAT